>NZ_CEZBFX010000024.1:0-50519 GCF_982964205.1 Roseofilum sp.
TCGCAATGACTGATCTCAATGAGACTGTACTCCGTTACAGCGCAAAGCGCTGTAATATTGAAACAATGCAGTACTCAAGTAGCGATCGCCTCCACTCGCTTGAATCACCACAATCATCTGGCCTTGATGTTCTGGACGTTGGGCGACTTGCAGCGCAGCATAAACCGCCGCTCCCGTGGAAATACCGCTGAGAATTCCCTCTTCTTTGGCTAAACGGCGACCCATCTCATAGGCTTGCTCCTCAGAGATGCCCATGACCTCATCAATCAGATCTACCCGCAGCACATCAGGGATAAAGCCCGCACCAATGCCTTGGAGATTATGGATACTGGCTTTTTCTCCACTTAAAACCGCACTGGTTTTCGGCTCGATCGCCACAATTTTAAGCCCTGGTTTCTTTTTTTTCAAATATCGACCCGCTCCCGTTAGGGTTCCTCCTGTGCCCACTCCCACCACCAAGACATCCAGCTTACCTTCAGTATCTGACCACAGTTCCGGCCCTGTGGTTTGGTAGTGGATTTTCGGGTTCGCAGGATTACTAAACTGTTGAGGAGAAAAAGAATTAGGCGTACTCGCCAGTAATTCATTCGCCCGTTGAATGGCTCCAGCCATATCCAAATGATCCGGAGTCAAGACCACCTCTGCACCATAAGCCTTGACCATCTGTTGACGCTCCCGGCTCATATGGTCTGGCATTGTCAAAACTAAGCGATAGTTTTTCGCTGCGCAAACCATGGCTAACCCAATCCCCGTATTGCCAGAGGTCGCCTCAATAATAGTAGACACGCCAGGGGTAATTAATCCCGCTTGCTCGGCTTCGGCGATCATACTCAAGGCAATTCGGTCTTTCACCGATTTAGCCGGATTCATCCCCTCTAGTTTCAGCACAATCTCGGCGTGACCATGCAATTGTTTGGGGAGATGCTGTAATTGGACAAGGGGAGTTGTGCCAATGAGTTCAGTAATGTTTTGATAAATCTGCATGTGAGGGAATAGGGAAATAAGAGAAGAAACGACTGTCAGCTTTTATAAAAGAAGTTGAAAAAAGATGGCAACGAAGCCTGCCATCAATAACAGATGGGGTAGGTTGCTCCAGAACGGACGTTGGGTAATTTTTAACAGGGGATAGAGACTAAAGGCGATCGCCCCCAACAGGGCCAGTCCTTGCAAAAAGACCGCCACATCCGAACTCCAGGTCAGCACAGGCCAACCCTCACCAGAAAAGCCAAACGTACGAGCTGTTACCGGTAACAGTTGGCCCGCTTCCGTCATCGCGGCTGGAATATAATAGGCTAAATTCACCCCCAACGTCATCGGCAAATAGGCATAAATCGTCACCAAATAGGGAGGCATTTCCCGGTCAAAGAGCCGGGCGATCGCATGAACCCCATAGGTTAAACCCCAAGGAATACTCAACAACAGTGCCACCACAGGCAAGGCCATAAACCAAGGTTGCCCCGTAATTAAAGTGCTATCCAGGCCAAAAAAGCTCAACACTTTGTTGGCAGAATGCATAAACACCCCACCAAACAAGAGTAGTAGTAGTGCCACTTCTGCCCAAAAGGGTTGGTGATTTTCCAATAAATCCGTCGCCACGAACCGCACATTTAACTGTACTGAGCGGTTGGGGCAAGCCTTTAAGCAGCTCATGCACAACACGCAATCCCGGTTGTCCCGCAGTTGGGCAGGATGAGAATAGAGGGGACAGCCTTCTGTTGCTTGTCCCTCATTCGGTAGGGAATCCGCAAAGGTAACCGGAGTCGGATCGCTGCCTTTATAACAGCCAAACGTGCTACATTGACTTCCACAAATTTGCTGAGTCGATCGCAGCTCAATCAAGGCCAGTTTGGCAAACATTCCATTCATGCCACCAATGGGACAGAGATACCGACACCACAAACGCCGCTCATAAATCAGGCTACAAATCACTGCACCAGCAGTAATGATCAGCAATAAATCAGAGGACAGATAGGGCGTATGGGGCAGATCGGCAAGTTTCTCCCAGAGATAAATAGCCACAAAACTGCCCCAGAGCAGCCATCTTCCCCAACGATTCATCCATTTTGTGGGCCAAGGGAGCAGTTTACGGGGCCAAATCCATAGGGAGAGGGTTCCGATCCATTCTCCGGTAACCATAAATGGACAAACAGCACACCACAACCGACCAATAAAGGGGAAGAGAAACAGATAAAAGGGCCACCACCAGGCCCAAAAGAGATTCAGAGTCATGTTAGAGTCACGAGTTTGGGGGCCCAGATAACCCATGAGGGTGACGGGGATAAACAGGAGCATGACGACAACCCAGAATCGTTTCGGCCACCAATCACTCAGCAAAAATCGACGCAACCCGGGCAGTTGATTGAGTAAATCGACGCGAAAGGCATTTTTTGGGGATTGAACGGACCAGAGGACTTGTTCGGGAACGATCGCTTGTCCGGGGGGAGTCATCACCACCGCCCGTTTAAGGATGCTTTGCAGTTCGGCCACATTGGCGGGATAGTCGTAGCTGATCAGACGGCGTAAATCTGCTTGATTGAGGCTTAAGGGCGATCGCTGAGTTTCTTGGCAGTATTTGTCTAGAAAATAGCGGGCAAATCCAGGAATATCCAGTTTACGCTGTTTCAGGGACGGAAGTTTGAGGGTATGACAGGGGAACTTACCCAACGAGACGGAGGAAGGACTGCTGAGGATCAGACGCACCCAGGACTGGATCGGGGTGCCCTCTGGGTTGGGGGTGAGGAGGTTAGTGTGCAGATAGCTCAACAGGCGATCGCGGTCTTTTTGGCTTAGAAGCTGACAATTTTCAATTAACAGGGTTCCTCGCTCTAGGAGTTCAATCACTCCCAGTTGTTGACCTGCGCGACCAAAGAGATTATCCGTATTGAGGACTCCACTCTCCTCACGGGGAAGTAGGGCACAGTCGAGTTCAGCCCAGGGATGGTCTTTAATTCCTGAATGGTGATGAATATAGCCAGCCAGAAAGGTTTTTCCCGCTCCCGGAGGGGATTGGAGTTGGATAGGTTTTAAGTCTAGGGTTGCTTGTTCAATCTGTGAGGCGAGTTTTTGGCCGATTTTGCTTTTGCCAATAATCAACCGATCGGTAGGAATCGGTCGGATAAAGGCTTGTAGTCCTTGGATGCGGATTTGTTCAGTCGCGATGCGATCGGCAAAATGCTCTAAGTCTTGCGCTAGAAAGGTATTAAAGGCTTTTTCAATTTGTGGATATTGGGTGGTGAGCTGCTCAAAGTCCGTTTGGCTCAGAAACCAGAATTCACTTTTGGCGATCGCCACGGCATTGGTGCGATAGGTCGCCATCGGTTGGTGGAGGGCTAAGGGAGTATAACCAAAAAGTTCTCCAGCGCTGTAATAGCGAATGTGGGTTTTGCCCACCAGGGAAGAGCGATAAATCTCCACCGAACCCCATTTGATCAGGTATAACCCAATCGGTTCTATGCCTTGGTGATAGATGTCTTGGTTGGGTTCCACTTTCAGCAAACGTAGAGATTGAGCGATCGCCTCAATTACGTTGTCGCTTAATTGTCCCCATACTCGATGAAAGCTTAACCAGTCAATACCGTCTGTAATCTCGGTTTCTTCCAGGGATACCTCTTGCTCTGGATGGGGCCGTAACGGAAGGAGTGAACTAGGAATCATGCTATCTGTGCCCGATGTAGCTCATCTATTATTTTAATATAGTTATGCAGTTATTGAAATTTTGTCTCCCGGTCAAGGTACTGAATTTATCATTTCGATTCCCATTTAATTGTTAATTGATATAACATGAACAGCGATCCCTACAACACCTACTGCCGTGACACGACTAAAATGAGGCAATAGGATTTTGCTTAAATTCACAAATTTCAAGAACCCTAGCGATTTTCTAATGCACTATTTTAGCTGTGTCACGGCACTACTGTGAGATACGCTGTTACCCAAGCATCTATAACAGTTTCATGAAATTTGAAATTCCTACGCCGCTTGGATTTACAGTTAGAACCTCTGAAGAATACTGGCAACGGCTAATCATCAAGCACCCTGATATTGAGGAGTTGGAGAATCTCATCCAATTCGCTCTTTCTGCACCGGATGAGGTTCGACGCAGTAGCCGGGATGCAGAAGTATTATTGTTTTATCGGGTACGGCGAGAAGAACGTTGGGTTGTTGCAGTTGCGCGACGCTTAAATGGAGATGGATTTTTGATCACAGCCTACCAAACGGATGCGATTAAGGAAGGGGAAACAGTATGGCTCAAATAAAGGTGTTTTATGAACCAGAAACGGAGCTATTGAGCGTGTTCTGGCAAGTTCCACGAATGAATCAAATTGCTACTGAGCTTGGAGATGGGGTGATTTTGATCAAGGATGGGATCAGTGGTGAGCCAATTGGCATAGAAGTGCTGTCCTACCGTCCTGGTGACGACCGCTTTGATGCCGTAAGTGTTGAATTAGGGAAAATGAGTTCGATGCAGCTAACCGGGTAACTAGACCATTATATAACGGGGAGTAGGGGCGAAAAATTTTTCGCCCCTACTTAGATTTGGTCTTCAGGAGATCCTGTAGTAGTATTTGCTAATTGTTCCCCGATCGCGAAAGGACAGACCTAGGGTGAAACCTCGCTCAAGCTATTACGATTTAATTCCCTATCTTCGCCAAGAGTGGCAAACGATCGCCCAAGCACTGGTGTGTACTCTTCTATTTACAGGCTTTTGGCCGATTTTAGCCCAACTGGCTGGGGAGATTGCCGAGTTGATAGGTCAAGGTTTGGTGGCGGAAATTGCCCAACTTGCGGCGATCGCGGCTGGGGTTTTTCTCTTGCGAGGCTTGGCACAATATGGACAAGATGCCTTAATGGCCAAAGCAGCTTTTCTCATTGCTCGCGAGCTACGCCAAGAAGTCTATAGCCATTTGCATCGCTTGAGTTTAGATTACTTTGAAACCGCCAAAACAGGGGATTTATCCTATCGCCTCACTGAAGATGTGGACCGCATTGGGGAAGCCATTAACAAGATTTTTCACCAATTTCTTCCCAGTATTCTCCAGTTAATTGTAGTCATTGGTTATATGGTCTACATTAACTGGCAACTGACCCTAGCCGTAGCGATTGTTGCCCCTTTAATGGCCCTCTTGGTGGGATGGTTTGGGGAAAAATTGCTTCAGTATTCTCGCCGCAGTCAAAATCGAGTCTCAGATTTAGCCTCTTTGATTTCTGAGGTTTTGGGAGGTATTCGCCTAGTAAAAGCCTTTGGTGCAGGGGATTATGAAGTCGATCGCTTTAGTGTAGAAGCCGAACGCAATCGCCGCGCCAAGTATAACGCCGAACGATTAAAGGCCATTCAGTTTCCCGTGGTCGGTTTTCTAGAAGCCATGAGCATTATCTTCCTCTTATTCCTGGGAGGATGGCAAATTCAACAAGGAAATTTGACCGGCAATGGATTTTTACGCTATGTAGTCGCCACAGCCATGCTCATCGATCCCATTTCCTTTGCCACGAGTAATTTTAACGAATTTAAGCAAGCTGAAGCTTCTGTAGACCGGGTATTTGAGTTAATGAAAATTGCGCCCCAGGTCGTCGAGAGTGCAGAGGCGATCGCCTTACCCAGGGTTGAAGGAACGGTAGACTATAACCACGTTTATTTTGCTTATGACAGCCAGAAACCCGTCTTACAAGGCTTAAGTTTTCAGGTTAACCCCGGCCAAGTCATTGCCTTAGTGGGGCCTTCAGGAGCAGGGAAAACGACACTGGTTAATCTGCTTTTACGGTTTTACGACGTGCAGAGCGGTGCAATTCTCATTGATGGAGTGGATATCCGCAAAGTTACCTTAAATTCTCTACGGCAACAAATTGGCATCGTGCCCCAAGAAACTATCCTATTTTCCGGCACAGTCGCCCAAAATATTGCCTTTGGTCAAAAAGAATTCAATCTTCAGCAAGTCGAAGCAGCGGCTAAAATTGCCAATGCTCACCCGTTTATCGAGCAACTGCCCGAAGGATATCAGACTTGGATGGGAGAGCGAGGAATGACCTTATCCGGAGGACAACGACAGCGAGTGGCGATCTCCCGTGCCGTCTATCTTAATCCTCGAATCTTAATTCTCGATGAAGCCACATCTGCCTTAGACTCAGAATCAGAGAGTCTAGTACAAGAAGCCCTAGAGCGGGTGATGCACAATCGTACCGTCTTTATTATTGCCCACCGTTTAGCCACCGTGCGCCGAGCCGATCGCATCCTAGTCGTTGAACAAGGTCAAATTGTGGAGTCAGGAACCCATCAGGAACTCTTGGATAAAGGAGATCGGTATGCTCTGTTTCACGCTCGCCAATTCAATTAATGTAGGTAATGGGTAATGGTTTATTCAAGGCTTAGATTTTCAAGATCTGCTAGATCTTGGGTTCGCCCAGAGGCCCGTTTATTTTTCTTCAGATTTTCTAGGTCGATAAATTTGACAGTTATACTATCAATCTCAAGCTCCAACCGCTCTTGATAACAGGTTTTGAAATCAATACCGTCAGGGGTTGTCAGGAGATCAATGCGATTTGGCGGATAACCCAACTGGATGATTTGGTCTGGTTCCAGAAAATCTTCTGGTTTTAGACCGAGTGACCCAAAACCGAAATCGCTTAAGGATTGAATAAGCTTCTGGGCGTTTTCCAGTTCCATTTCAATCCAAATATCAATATCTTTGGTGTAGCGAGGATAACCGTGAGCAGCAACAGCATAGCCTCCAACGATAAGATATCGCACATCATTACTGTTTAATGATTCGATAAACTCTCTGAAGTCGGGGTTGAGCATTGTATTTCCATTGATTATATTCTTGACGGATTTGTTCGAGGGTCGCCAGGCGTTCAGTAGGATGGCGTGTTTGCCAGTAGGTCAAGTCTTTGGGTTGCTGCTTTTGGTTGACTTTGGTATAAGTCATGGAAATGGTGCGTTTTGCTGGTGGGGTCATGGGGATAATTAACAATGAGTGCTGAGGGACTAATTGTAACGTAGTTCGACGGACTTGATTCAAATCATTCCAGTCGCACCATTGCCTTTTGCCTCTTGCCTTACCTACTACAGAGACTCTAAGTAACTCAACAAATCTGCCATCACTTCCGGACTCGGCTGAAACTGGGGCATTGGTGGAGTTCTACCCGTGATGACTTGTTCGATTAAACGGCGCTTAGACCGATGTTCCGATACTCCTTTCAAACTCGGTCCCACTCGGCCATTGGCTTCCAGACCATGGCATCCAGCGCAATTCATTTGGAAAATTGCATGGCCCTGAACCCGATCTCCTTCCAAAGCCAATACTTCCCTCAAGTAGGGGTCGGGCCGATCTAAGTACTGGAGAGCGAAGCCCAGAAGCCCCAGCACCACGACAACCAAGACAACGATGCTCCACCAGCGTTTACTCAAGAGGGAGTCAGAGCTAGGATGATCTAATGTTTTATCACTAAACTGCTTAACCAATGGGTTTAAATAAAGAAGACGGTTTTTGGAGAAATATGAAAATTTAATAACTTACTAATAACATAACTTAAAATTTCGCAACTTCCAAACAGGTCGGGCTTACTCCATTCTGGGTCTTCCCCTGAAAATATTAGAGAAACCTGCCCAGGGAACCGATCTGGTCAAAGTGAAGAGAACACGCTAGGTTATATCTGTCTCTGACGCGATCCGAAAGCACAATTGCCTCCAGGATTACCTCTAAGCCGTGATGATTTCCCAACAAGAGTTTGTATCCAACCCGATCAAAGTCTACGTCCCTAGGGGGTCTTGCTCTATTGATTAAGAGTGGGTTCCGCCAGCGGGCTATTAATGTTTAAGATGAACATATAACGCTGAACCAGCGCAATTTCGCTTATGGAAGGATCATTTCAAATCACTCTCTTAATTATCCTCACGGTTATGGCCGGGATTAGTGCCCAAGTGCTGGCAGATTTTCTGCGCGTACCGGCGATCGTCTTCCTATTGCCCTTTGGTATTTTGTTAGGTCCAGATGGGTTGGGATTGATCGATCCTCAACTACTCGGCATTGGGATTGAAGTGATTGTAGCGCTCTCTGTTGCCCTGATTTTGTTTGAAGGAGGACTGAATCTAGAGCTTCGAGATTTGGGAAAAGTGTCTGGAAGTTTGCGAAATTTAGTGACAATTGGCACATTAATGACGTTGGTGGGTGGGGGGATCTGTGCCCATTATTTGGGCGAGTTTCCTTGGGGAATTGCCTTTCTATATGCCTCGTTAGTAGTCGTGACGGGGCCGACTGTGATTTCTCCTTTACTCAAGCATGTGAAAGTCCAGCGACCCGTCGCTACACTCTTAGAAGGAGAAGGGGTCTTAATCGATCCGGTGGGGGCGATTTTGGCGGTGGTGGTTTTGGATATTATCCTCAATGGAGATGCCGATCCAATCTCCATTATCAGCGGATTGTTACTGCGCCTAGGTATTGGTGGGGCGATCGGTGCTTTGGGGGGCTGGGGGCTGGGTTGGTTTCTCAAGCGCAGTAAGTTTTTATCAGAAGACTTAAAAAATTTAGTGGTTTTGGCAGGGTTGTTAGGCTTGTTTGGTATTGCCCAAACCATCCGCTCGGAGGCTGGATTAATGGCCACCGTTGTCTCTGGGATTGTGCTGCGGGGGTCTTCGCTACCAGAGGAGCGCTTATTACGACGGTTTAAGGGCCAACTAACGATGTTGGCGGTTTCGGTCTTATTTATTTTATTAGCCGCAGATTTATCGATCGCCAGTATTTTCGCCTTGGGTTGGGGCAGTGTCTGGACGGTCTTGATGTTAATGTTCGTCATCCGCCCCCTGAATATTTGGGTCTGTACCTGGACAAGCGATCTAAATTGGCGACAAAAGTTATTTTTAGGTTGGATCGGCCCCAGAGGGATTGTTTCTGCCTCTGTTGCGTCCTTATTTTCGATTTTATTAACTCAACGAGGTATTAACGGGGGAGATTCGATTAAAGCCTTGGTGTTTTTAACCATTATTATGACCGTGTTATGTCAAGGTCTAACGGCAGGATGGTTCGCCAACTGGCTACACATCACCTCAACCAAAGCCACAGGAGCAGTCATTGTGGGGATTAGCCCCTTGAGTCGATTAATGGCTCGCTTGTTTGAGGAACAAGGAGAGTCCGTGGTTCTGATCGATACAAACACGGAAGCGTGCCGTCAAGCAGAAGCGGAAGGACTGCGGGTATTTGTCAGTAGTGCCTTAAATACCGCAGTTTTGGAAGAAGCGGGATTGGCTTCGATGGGGACATTTTTGGCCATGACGAATAATGGCGAGGTCAATTTTGTCTTAGCGCAACGGGCAGTAGAAGAGTTCGATCCACCCAGGGTATATGCCGTTTTTCCCCGTGATTCGCAAGGACAACAACATTCTGCTAGTCCCCAGAAGATTGCCCAGGCGTTTAGTCCAGATTTACCGATTAAGGTTTGGAATCAGTATGTGGATGAGGGTAAGGTGAAGTTGGGGGTAACCACGCTGAAGCCGGAAGGACTAGGGTTTCAACAGGCCCATTTGCAAGCCCTAATTCGCGCTGGAGAGTTGGTTCCTATTTTACTCTCAAGAGATAGCCGCCTAGAAGTGATGCCGGCTTCGGAAGAATGGCGCAGTGGAGATCGAATTATTTATTTGCTCCACGATCCAAGACCTGTTCTGTTAAAGCGTTTGTCAGGCGCTTCTCAAGCAACTCGGTTATCCGTAGAGCGACTCCCGGAAGTAGAAGAAATCCCACTGACGAAAGGACAACCAGGAAAGATATTAGATGTAGTCCCCACTGAATCGAAACCAGATAAGGTATCGGATAAACAGGCTAAGGTCGGATAGGGAGATGGGGAATGGGGATAAATTACCAATTCCCCATTACCGAGCAAAGTGCGGTATCAATGTCAAGAATCATGACAGTTTTATTGATGAATTATTAAATATTTTTTCAAGAATACACCGCCTCTAAGAAGGTTGGGGTTCAATGGAAGGAGTAAGGAATTTACACGAACAAAGGATTGGGCCCATTGCACGTAAGGACTTAAGGCTATGAAACGACCTTCACAACTCACGCGGTTGATTTGGGATTTTTATCGGGAAAATCAACGAGAATTAAGGTCTTTGCTACCTTTGTCTCGATGTCAGGTGTTTAGACGGTGGGGGGTGTTACATATTCGCTGTTTGAATCGAGAGATGGCAGAAGCGATCGCTAAGGTCTATGCTTTGATTCGTGAGCCGGTAATCCAATTGAGGTTAGCCCACACGATTAAAATTCAAGTGGATCAGCGATCGATCGCGGTAGTTGATGTCCCATCTGGAGAATTAATGGCTTGATCTCTCCTGTGGTCTTCCTCAACCTGAAGATGCCTGAACAGATAAAGATGAGAATTTTTCTTGGCGATCGCTAAAACAAATTCTCATCTTTTGAGTATTGACAAAAATTACTGCATCTCATTACGTTAGATTAAACTCTGCTCATCACTCCCCTTTACCGAACTTCACGGTATGTTATTCACTAGCTTTACCTTCCTAGTTTTTGTTCTGATTACCTTTATCCTTTATTACTTACCCATATTCAAGGGGATACAGGTTCTAATTCTCGTTATTGCTAGTTTTATCTTTTATGCCTGGAGCTTCCCGGCTCTCCTGTTGTTACTGATTGTCTCCATTGGCATTAATGTTTTAACCAGCTTCAAAATTTGCCATACAGAAAATCGACAAGTTAGAATTCTCTGGGCAATTTTAGGTGTAGCAGCAAATTTAGCTGTGTTGGGATTATTTAAGTATGGGGCTTTACTCACCAACCTATTTACTAACTTCTTCAATATTAATCCCACTCCAGAAGATGCTCTCATACAAACCCTTTTACATCTACCTCTGCCCATCGGCATCTCCTTCTACACCTTCCAAGGCATTAGTTTAGTTGTCGATGTCCTGCGTCAACAAGATAGTGAATGGGAAGTAAAGAAACATCAAGAGAAATATTTTGTCCATCTCACCCCCATCCGCTATTTACTCAATACGTCTTTTTTTCTGTCCTTCTTCCCTCAACTAGTTGCCGGCCCCATTGTGAGAGCCAATGATTTTTATCCGCAAATTGCGAGAAAATATTTTCAAGATATCTCTTGGGAATTAGTTTTTCGTTCCTTGGTTTCTGGATATTTCTTGAAAATGGCGATCGCGGATAACTTAAAAGACTATACGTTCTGGATTGCCTATCCCTATTATCAAAGTCAAGGAACCTTGACTAACTTGATTTTACTCTTCGGCTATTCCATGCAAATCTTTGCCGACTTTGCCGGATATTCGTTAATTGCGATCGGTTTAGCTGCCTCTTTTGGCTATACCCTCCCACAGAATTTTAATTTTCCCTATATTTCTCGCTCCATTGCGGAATTTTGGAGACGATGGCATATCTCTTTATCCACTTGGTTAAAATATTATTTGTACATTCCCCTAGGAGGAAATCGCCAGAGCAAAGTTAGAACCTATATTAATTTAATGATTGTCATGACTCTAGGAGGACTATGGCATGGAGCGGCTTGGAGTTATGCTGTATGGGGGATATTTCACGGCATGGGATTAGCAATAGAACGCTTTTTCGGCTCAAATAACCTTTTTGTCTCTCCGAAAAATGAACGTCCAGAATGGCAACAGATTTTACTCGATAGTATTCGCATATTGGGAGTCTTTATCTTTGTTACTCTGGGTTGGCTACTGTTTAAACTTCCTGAGTTCAGCCAAGCTATTGATTTTATGGTTACTCTGGTTAATAATATTTCCGTTAAACCCGTCCTGATTCGGATTATTCCTGTTTTGATTTTCTCCACTCCGATTATCCTGTACCATCTGCCTCACTTTCCAGGATTTAGCCGTAGATGGGAGGGATTGATTAGTTCTCGCACGGGTAAAATGACAGAACTACTGAGTTTTACCTTAATGTTGGCCATGATTATTCTCAATAAAGGAAGCTCGAATGCGTTTATCTACTTTCAATTCTAAAGTAATAAAAACAATAAAGATGAACTTTGTTGTGCAGTCGTTTGTTTTGTGCTGCACATTAATGATTGGATATCAAGCCTTTATTTTTGCTGGATTAATTCCTCCCAGTAAAGGAATTCATCAAGCACAAGCCAATATGATTAATGCTGAAAACTATATCTATAAGCAGTCTGTAAATACTGAAATGGTAATGGTTGGTAGTTCTCTGACAGCTACCCTAGATGAAGAGCTTATGGGTTCTAATGTTGTGAATTTATCGATGCGGGGAGGGTGTACTCAAACGGGTTTAGAAGTTGTTAAGGAACAGTCATCACCGCCTAAAATATTACTGGTAGAAATAAATGAAACAATTCAAAGAGAAATGGATCGAGATTTAATTGATTCTCTATATAATCCTTTTCTCTATTTTCTGCGTATGAATTTCCCCATATTTCGACAAGAATACCGGCCGGTGAGTACCTTTGTATATGCTTTAAAACAGTGGTCAAAAGGAAATAGGCAATCCGGACAATCAACGGATTCACCTTTAAGAGAAGCACAAATACAACGAGTTAAGGTTCAATGGGCAATGCCGTTATCTGATGAAAAAAAAGAGTTAATTATTGAACAGGCGAAAATTATTCAAAATCAATTGTCAGAAATTAGCTCTAATGGTTCCCGGATTATCTTGTTCAATATGCCTGGAGAACCTGAATTAGATAATACAGTTCAGAAAAAACAAGTTCGGGAGCTAATGGAAAAGCTTTTTCCGAGCGATCGCTTTGAGTGGTTATCGAATCCTCAGAGAAGTTGGAAAACTAGCGATGGGCTGCATTTAACGGCTGACTATGCTCAAGAGTATGCACTTTATTTGAAAAAACAATTACTCGATTCGATGTCAAGTTAAACCATGCACTCAAGCTCAACTCTCTATTTTATGGGTTATGAATAAAAAGTTAGTGCAATTTTTAGGTCTATTCTGCATTGCCTGCATTACCTGGAGTTGTATGAGTCATTGGGGTTTTCCTTCCCAAGCAGACTACTCTTCAGCTTGTAGGACGCTCCAGATTACCCGTTATCCAGCACTGACTGAAGTTCCGGAAAATAGTGCTCAACTATACCTGAATGGGGTCTGGGATTTTCAACCGGCGATCGCGACCTCTACCACTCCCCCCCAAAGTAATTGGGGCAAAATTCGCGTTCCCGGTGACTGGCGGCTGGAAAATGCCAAATTAGTCCCCAGTTTGCTCTCCCGTGGCACTGGAGCAGTGTGGGAAGGGTATAACGGCAAAACCTTAGATCGGGCTTGGTATCAACACCGAATTGATATTCCTCAAGAGTGGGAGGGACGCAGAATTCTTGTTAGTTTAGAACGAGTGAGTACAGACGCAAAGTTATATGTCAATCAGCAAGCTTGTGGTGAAGTGAATTGGCCCTATGGTACTGTGGATATCACTTCATTAGTTAATCCTGGAGAAGAGAATAACTTGACCCTTTTAGTCAATGCCACTCCAGAACCTGAAAATAATGCTAAAGAAGAAAGTCGTTTAGCCTCTCGTGGATTAATTGGAGAAGTACGGTTGCTCAGTATTCCCCAAGGCGGGTTTATCAGCGATGTCTTTGTCAAACCTTCAACTCGTAAAAAACAGGTACAAGTAGAATTTGAACTCACTGATATTACTCAATCAGGTTCAGTGGAAATTGCGGCAATAATGGTCGACGAACAAGGTAAGATAGAACAAGAGTTTACAGCAAAAAAGAATATTAAAGGACAAGCTGTTCAAACCCTTAATTTAGTCTGGAATTGGCAAAATCCTCGATTGTGGGATGTAGAAAGACCGAATTTATACACTCTACAGTTAAAAGTTAAAGGAACAGGGATTGAAGATACCTACGATCAATCCTTTGGCTTTCGAGAATTCTGGATTGAAGGAGGTAAATTTTACTTAAATGGGACAGAAATACGTCTTCGTCCAATTTACCATGAAGATATGTGGAATGCTTGGCAAGTGGGTATTCCTAAAGTCATGGATCGGATGATTGAGGGGTATCAATGGGCAGGATATAATATAGCTGAACTGTGGCCCTGGAATCATGATAAACGAGGAAGATGGCATTTCCGCGAGTTGTTTTCTGAACGGGCAGATCTAAAAGGATTTCCTATTATGGCTCCTGCTTTGGATGCTGGGAGAAAAGGATATCTTTTTCGATGGCCTTATGCTAAGGGAAAAGTGAAATGGGAACCACGGATGGTTAATGAGTTGCGGCGATATCGCAATCATCCTTCAATTTTGATGTGGGCAACTACCCCTAATTTTTTTGCCCCAAAGGGAGACGATCAGAACCCTCTAAGAATTGGAAAAAAAGAAGTGACAGGAACATTAGGAGAAGTTTGGGATAAACGCTGGCGATCGCGGAAAAAGCCAGGAGAAGATATGGTGGCTACTATTAAGTTTTATGATCCGACTCGGCCGGTTCTAGTCCATAATGGAGGGGCGATCGGTGATGTGTATGCCCTTAATTCTTATCTCAATTTAATTCCTCTCCAAGAGCGGGAAGAATGGATTTCTCACTGGGCAGAACAGGGTGATATGCCTTATATGGTGGTAGAATTTGGAACTCCTCTGCATGGGGCGATGATGCGGGGAAAATATGGCTTACTGGAAGGCTCCCGATTTGAACCCTTGATGACTGAATATACAGCGATTTATTTAGGAGAAGAAGCTTACCAATTAGAAACGCCAGAATATCGATCCAAAATTCCCCAAATGCTCCTGAAAGACCAAGAGTATGAAAGCTGGCATTCTGCTCCAGAGTTGGATTTTGCTCCCGCTTTTCAACAACTGCAATCTCTGTTTAGTCGGCAAACTTGGCGCAGTTGGCGAACTTGGGGCATCACAGGAGGGATGATTCCCTGGAATGATGGTCATGGATGGCAAGAGTCTGAGGAGGGAGAAAAACCAGTTGCTTTGGGTTCATTTACCCTGGGGCTGCGAGGGGTTTATTTAGAGCAAGTTCCGCGAAGATTTCTGAATTATTTACAAGCTCCAGAGTTTACGATTTATCCTGGAGCAGAAGCGCTGTTGGAGAATAACGGGCCCACTTTAGCTTGGATCGCTGGAGAATCGGGTGATTGGGTAGCAAAAGATCGCAGTTATTGGCAGGAAGAAACTCTAAAGAAACAGGTGGTATTGATTAATGATATGCGCCAGAGTCAAGAGTTTTCGGTTCAGTGGGAGGTAAAAATTGAGGGAGCGATCGCAGCAACAGGACATCAAGAAGGACAAATTGACTCCGCAAAGACGCTCTTTTTTCCTATAGATGTTTCTTTGCCTTCTGTCAATCAAAAAGTTGAGGGAGAGATCGCTCTGACGGCAAAGATTGGAGAATATCAACATCAAGATTCCTTTGATTTTCGCGTGTTTCCCTATCCAACTCGGAAGAATTTACCAGCAATCGCCATCCTCGATCCGGTTGGCAAAACCACCGCACTGCTGGAAAAACTGGGTTATCCGGTTATCCCTTGGGATGGATCACAGACGGATGGTTTAGTGGCGATCGCCAGAGAAACCTTATCCAAAAAACGAGGATGGAGAGACAGAACCTTGAAACAACGATTAGCTCAGTTAGAAACCTTTGTTAAAAATGGAGGTAGAGCGTTCATTTTCGCACAAGATCCAGAGTGGATACATGGAACTCTGGGGTTTCGAGTGGCTCCCCATCTCAGTCGTCGAGTATTTCCCGTCAACTCTAAACATCCTGTTGTTCAGGGACTTGATGAGTTAGATCTGCGCGACTGGAGAGGGGAAAGTACCCTCACAGCGGCTTATCCAGACACCACTAGAGGTGAGGTGAAACGCAGTCCTCCCCGTGAGTTGCCGTGGTATGGATGGCATTGGGGGAACCGTGGAGTCGTTAGTAGTGCCCCCATCGAAAAACCCCATCGCAGTTCTTGGCGACCAATTTTGCAATCGGAGTTTGATTTAGCCTATACTCCCTTGATGGAGTTGGATTATGGTCAAGGTCGGTTAATTATAACGACGTTGGATTTTGAGGAGCGCGGAAAGTCCGATCCAGCCGCTAGAATCATCTTAGATCGGGCGATCGCCTATGCCGCTACAGTTCCCTTGTCTGCCAAAGCAAAGAACGTGATTTTTATCGGGAGTGATGCTGAAGCTGCTCAGTTAGATAAATTGGGAGTCATATATCGGCGATCGCAGAAATTAACTTCAGAAACAGAGTTAGCCATTATCGGTTCTCAAGTCCATCTTGAAGATGGAGCGATCCGAGAGTATCTCCATCAAGGGGGACGGTTATTTTTTCTCTCCAGAACAGAAGCCTCACCAACAGTTTTAGGTGTTAAATTCAGTCATGAACAGCAATTCTCTGGATCGTTACAAGTGCCTTCCTGGGAAGAGACACGAGGTGTAAGTGCGTCAGATTTGCGATCGCGAACCAACTACTCAACCCCCTTGATTGTATCAGGGGGAGACATCGGTAGTAACGGTTTATTCAGTCGAATTCAAGTCGGGAAAGGGGTAGCCCTATTTTCTCAATTGAATCCCGCAGGTCTAGATGCCGATAAATTCACCTATTTTCGCTATACACGCTGGCGGCAAACCAGAGCCACGAGCCAAATTTTAGCTAATTTAGGGGCTAGTTTCTGGAGCGATCGTTTAATTTTTGAAAATCTCCAGAAACCCCCACAAAAAACTCATTTATCAGAGCCTGTCCTGAATGAATTTTATCACCCGGACTATCGCACCGATTTTGAGTTAGGTGATGACCCTTATCGCTATTCCTTATGGTGACTTTGGAGAATATCTTCAAAAAGATGAAGATAATTATGACCCACTTGCTCTAAGGTAAATTCCCGCTCTGCTTTTTCCCGACAATAACCTCGTAATTTTTTGTGGCGCTCTTGATTTTCTAGCACCCAGGAAATGCCAGTGGCTAAATCTTCAATCTCATAAGCTTGTGCTAAATAGCCCGTTTTTTGATGTTCGACAATATCTTTTAATCCAGTATCGCTAAAAGCAACTACTGGAGTACCACAAGCCAGAGATTCAGAAGCCGTCTGCCCAAAAGCTTCCTGAAGTGAGGGTACAATCATCACATCAGCAGCACTATAAGCAGTGACTAGAGAAATATCATCATGTAGGCGACCAAGATAGTGAGATTTAAATCCCACATCAACGGGATTATCAGGTCGGGATGCACCAAAAATAACCAATTCTATCTGGTCTTTCCAACTCGACTGACTGAGACGTTGCAAAGCCGGTTGTAGGAGATGAAACCCTTTACGGCGATCGCTATTAGGATACAATGCCCCAAACAAAACCAATTGTTTGTCTTGGGGTAAATTCAGTAATTGCCGGGCTACCTTTTGATCAATCGGTTTATAGATTTGTGTATCCAGACCGTAAGGAATTACCTCTATGCGTCGCTCTTTAAACAGAGAACTTAAGCGAGCGCAATCAGCTAACCAAGTTGATGGCGTTACGATAGTCAGATCGAGATTTTTCCAGGCTTGTGCTTTACGCTTCCACACCCAATGAGATAAATCATCTTGCTGCTTACTGTGTAGAAACAAACATTCTCCACAAGAGTCTTTGTAGCGATCGCAAGTTTGAGTGTAGTTGCATCCTCCTGTAAATGCCCACATATCGTCAAGTGTCCATACTACAGGTTGTTTAAACTGCGCTAAGGTTTCAATTTTAAGAAAGCCTTTACAAATCCAGTGGAGATTAATGATATCAGGGTCAAATGCTTCGACTTTTGGTATTATGCCATCAATCATCCACTGTGCTGAAAAATCTGTGCGATCGCGTTCAGGATACCGTTTCAATGGCACGGCATCTAACTGTTCCTTCACCTTCAACTTGGAAAGTACCTTACCTATTATTCCGCCATCAGTTTTTACTGAAGAATCATCATTGACCTTATATTGCACCAACAACTGAGAGTCTACCCTCAAACGACGTAAGGCTTGATGCGATCGATAAGTCGCCCGACCTGCTCCACCCCCATCAGAATTAGCCAAATGCAAGACTTTTACCATAAAACTTTACCTAACTTAGTGCCAATTTGAATATAATAATATTGTACCAAACTCTTCTAACTCTCCTTTATCAGCACTATGTCGAACTCTCCAGATATTTCTATTATTATTCCAACCTTCAACCGTCATCAACTCTTAATTCAAACCCTGGCATCGGTTCAAAAACAAACTTTTACAAATTGGGAAGTTTGGGTGATTGATGATGCCTCAACAGATGCCACAAAAAGTTATGTAACGGCTTTAGCCAATCGAGACCCAAGAATTCATTACTCCCAATTAGAACCCTCACGTTCTGGTGCTCCTGCTGGTCGGAATCAAGGTGTTGAACTTTCTCACGGAAATTACATTATTTTTCTCGATTCAGATGATTGTCTTGCCCCTAGTACCCTAGGAAATCGTTTTACCAAAATGCAACAACACCCAGAATTAGATTTTGGTATTTTTGGCTGTATCTTATTTCAAGATACACCTGGAGATTTAACCTTATTGTGGAACGGAGATACTGGTGAAGATGACATCAATCGCTTTCTTTCTCAAGATCTGCCTTGGCAAACCACCAGTCCAATTTGGAGAAGAGAAGCACTAAAAAAATTAGGCCCATGGGATGAGACCCTGATTACCGGACAAGATTGGGATCAGCATTTGCGAGCCTTAATTCTTAACCTGAATTATAAGCGATTTCAGCCCCCGGATTGCTATTGGCGGAAACCTCACGGCAAAACTATTGGTTCTCAATCTGTTGCTGGAGAATATCTCGTTTGCAGAGAAAAACTGCTAGAGTTAGCTCATGAAAGGCTAAAAGCATCTCAGTTACTCACTTCTGAGCGAAAAATGATTCTTAGAAAACGCTATTTTGGATTAGCAGATGGCTATATTTATGCTGAGGAAAATAGCGAGGCCTTTCAAGTCTGGAAACGGTGCTATGAACGGAACTTATCAGATCACTCTTTATATCTTCAAGGATTACGCTATCTAAAAATTATTGCAGCTTTACCATCAGGGCTAAAGCGAATCGGACGAAAAGTAATTCGAGAACTAGGAAATTCAGAGGTCATTTTTCGTTGGCCAAAAGGATTTCGCAATACACCATTTACAATTTTACCGCCTGATCAATAGCTTTTTGATTTTTTAATTCTAGCTCGTATACATTTATAGTGGATAAACGATCTAAAATATACTCTTGTTGTTGCCGATCAAATAGTTCATAAAATTTCTTACCATTGGCATTTTTAATAGGAGCAGCTACCGCCATTTTCCAAGTTTCATCAGGTCGCACTACTTGTTTAGCTGTTTCCCCATAAGCAGTTAACATAACCGGATCAAATTCTAACCCTAAGAATTGGCATAAGTGGATTAAAGTCTGCTCTGAATCATTCACCAATTTTTCATAGCGAATTAGAACATGATTAGACTTATGTAAATGAGAACTAGAAAACTTCACCGAATCAATCCAAGTCCCAACACATTTATCAATATCCCAAGGATCTCCCCAAATATCTTGACGCTGATGTTTACGAGAAACATCATATAAGGAAGCTACGACATCGGCACCATTACGAATTAAATGAATAAATTTAGCGCCAGGAAGTAAATGTTCAAACAGTTGGATATAGCGAATATTTTCTGGAGACTTCTCTAACCAAATAGATTTTCCTTGTTCCTGAGTGGCTCGATCAAGTGCGTTCTTAAAGACGGTAACATATTGACTGATAAACCAGGGTTGTGAAGGTAGTTTTGATTGAAATTCAGATTGTCCAATTTCTTCTAAAAACCAGTTTAATTGAGCCTTACCATTTGATGAAGCTAGACCTAGTAAACGACTCCAGTAAGGAATGCGTAATTTCCGGAATAAATGGGATTCAGGAAAAGATGCAATTTTTGGATGAGTTCCCAGGAGACTTTGGAGAAGAGTTGTTCCAGAACGAGGACAACCTCCCAAAAAAACAGATCGAGTAGGGGACATATCCATCAGATCGCTCCTCATTATTTCTATGATTAATTGATAGCAATAACTGGCACTTAACTAAAAAAAAGCCTAAACTATTTAAGTTTACCATATTAAATCAATATCGACCAAAACATTTTTGTTGGTCAATCATCCATTTTATTAGATTTAAAAGATCTAGTCAAATCCAGAATTTGTTTGAATAATTTAGGGCACAATATTCGTATAGCCAGAGTATACGTAATAGGTGCAATAATTAAACAAATTGCTAAAATTGAATAGTGATTTAAATAAGGATATAGAGTTACTTTACTAACCAGAATAATGATTACCATAATTAGTGTAGCAACCCATGGACCTATCAGTTGATTCAAGTAAGTTTTCATGTCGATATTAAGTAACTTTTTAACCATCAAAATCAAGGTGGGTAAAGGAATTAGATACCCACGAACTACAAAAGCTGTTGCAACAGCGACAATCCCCCATGGAACAACAATGGTAAATGCAGTAACATTAGTTACTGCATTGAGGAAGTTAACTTTTAAAGCCCAGTTTGGTTTTCCCAAAGCTAGGATAATATTAGTGTTAATACTGCCTAAAGCATGAACAATACCAATAAGCATTAAAATTTGCATGACGGGTATACTTGCTGTCCATTGGAAACCAAACATGACAGGTATGAGTTCTGGTGCTAAACTAGATAGTCCACAAAATATAGGAAAAGAAATAAGAGCTGTAAATTGGGTCCCTTTATATAAACCTTGACGTAGCTTTTCTGGTTCTGATTGAAGCTTGGAAAAAGCAGGAAGCGCCACTTGGGTCATAGTCGTGATCAGAATAGTTACAGTACGCAACAGACGATAGGCGATTGCATAATATCCTAAAGTCACTGGGCCCAAAAAATATCCAATCAAAAAATCATCTGCTCGTTTATTAAAAAATCCTAGAACTTTAACCCCTAAAATATTCACTCCAAAACTAAATAGCTCTTGAAAGTGTCGTTTAGAAACTTTTAAGCCAGGTTTCCAATCACTCACCCACCATAACACTAAAACTCCAACTATTTGATTAACTAATCGCTGTCCAACTAAGCTCCATACTCCCCAGCCCATGATTGCCATGGTTACCCCTATTATTCCACCAGCTACTTGAGCAACTAAAGAGCGTAAAGATAGCTCTTTAAACAAAAAATTACGAGTAAAGATTGCCTGCTGAATGCTGTTAAGAGCTGACAACATAAATGCAATAGACAGCCAACGAATAATCGGTGCTATATCCGGTTGTTGGAAAGTCACAGCAATCCAATCAGCTCCAGCAAAACTTAACCCTGTAAGACTAATACTAATTCCTAAATTAATCCAAAAAGCTGTATCCAGATGTTCGGAATCTAGGGTTTTACATTGCACAATAGCTTGAGTAAAACCTTGATCCGTAA
This sequence comes from Roseofilum sp., assembly GCF_982964205.1. NCBI lineage: Bacteria > Bacillati > Cyanobacteriota > Cyanophyceae > Desertifilales > Desertifilaceae > Roseofilum > Roseofilum sp. The sequence continues at coordinate 21,401 of NZ_CEZBFX010000024.1, forward strand.
AAACTTGCATAAATGCTAGAAAAACATCCGCTAACGCAATTAAACCAAAAGATTCAGGTTCTAGCAAACGAGCTAGGGCAAAAAATACAATAAATGAAACAACTTGGTTGCCCAATTTTTCAATGGCTGACCATATAACCCCTTTAATAGTTTGTTTTTTTAGGTTCATGAGTTATTGAAAATTTTTATGGCGATCTAGTTTGCGTAAATTAATAATCTACAATCTTAACATAGCTCTTGAATTTTAACTATTATACTCTCTATTTTCTTCCAACAGGAAGAAAATAGATGTCACCAGTATACAGTTTTTTTGTTTCCAAAATAATTTATCAAGGAAGGTTACCTTAACTTTAAAAAGCTTAATATATTTGCCAAGATATAATGATTTCGAGTATACTTAATAGTAACCCATTGTATACCATATTTCTAAAGATGACTAACAAAACTCTTGAACACACTTCTGAGAGCGTGCTTTTTTTTCTGCATATTCCCAAGACGGCAGGTAGTACATTGCATAAAATCATAGAAAAACAATATTCTGCCAATGAAGTTTTTACCATTCATGGTGTCAACCCTCAAAAACATATTGATGGATTCAAAAATTGGTCTACTTTAGAGAAAAAAAGAATACAAGTTGTTAAAGGACATATGAACTTTGGCTTGCATGAGTCCATTGGAAAACCAGCTACATATATTACTATGTTGCGGCATCCAATTGATCGTGCAATATCTACTTATTATTTTGTTCTGCGCGATCCTCGTCACCATCTTCATGAATACGTTAATTCTAACCAGATTAGTCTTAAAGATTTTGTTTGTGATGGTTTATTTACTGATATGGATAATGGTCAAACGCGGCGGCTATCTGGAGTCTCTGTTGGTAGATTATCTGGCTATAAAGAAGTGAATTTTGGGGAGTGTTACCCTGAGTTGTTAGAACAAGCAAAACATAATATCGATCAATATTTTGCAGTTATTGGTATTCAAGAAAAGTTTGATGAATCATTATTAATAATGAAGAAAAAAATGAATTGGAAAAAATGTTACTATGTTAAACGAAATGTTTCTAATATAAGACTTGATCGGCAAGAAATTAGTGATGATTGCTATTCTGCGATCGCGCAATTCAACGACTTAGATATGAAACTTTATGAATTTGTAAGGGGAAAAATTGAACAAGAGATAATTGATGAAGAATATTCATTTAAAAAAGATTTAAGTGAATTTCAATCTTACAACAAAATCTATGGAAACATAGTTCAGTGTATTTCTATTCCTCGGGATTGCTTAAGAAATCTTAAAAATAAATTAGTTGGATATTAAGTAATTTATTTTAGGGATCGTAATGTTTTTGAACAACATTTATTAGTAGCTTAGGACAAGCATCTGTTCCGTTATAGCCATCGTTTATTTTCTCTCTCTGAAGAGACAAATTTTAATTCTGATTTCCAAGGTCTCGGCTGACTCTAACGTTAATTACTACATAAATAAACCACATCAAGCTAGGTGTAAAAAGACTACTTACTGTGATATTTGGAATGATTATCCAGGTTAGAATCAGTGGAGGTAAAAGTGCTTCAGGCACAGGACTAGAAATCATATATTGAACAGTCATAGATATGGTCACCAAAAAAGAAAAAAGAAATAATAGCAGTCCCACGAATCCAAAATCTAAGAATAGTTCTAAAAAACCATTGTGAGCATGGGGAGGAACCCATCCATTATCAGAGACAATACCATAGGCTGGGTTATCTTCTCCGCGCCAGTCTTGCCAGAAACTGTGATTTCCATGTCCAAAAAACGGTCGATCCATTCCCCGTTCAATAATTTGTGGCCAAACAATCGTTCGACCCGTTAATGTTGGATCTTTATCTAGAGAAACCAAAAGATTATTCCAATTTTCAAGAATAATAAACGCTAAACAAGTGCCTACTAGCATAAAACTTAACACGCCGACAAAAGCCTGTTTATATGGCAGTGTTCTTAAAACTTTTAATGCTCCAAGTAACATCATTAAGAGGATAATGACAATTAAACTGGTTTGAGAATTGGTATTTTCTCGCACATAGAGAGAGAGACCAATAATACCCACTGCGATTGCTCGCTGATTCTTATGATGCATGGCATGAAACAACCAAAGGGTTATATTAAGTGCCAGGACAACACCCAATCTATTTGGGTGTGACATTACTCCTTTCCATCCCTTAAACATTACTCCGATTGAAGGCTGAGTTAAGGCATAAAAGCAACTAAGGGCTGATATTATGCTGGTACTCCATCGTAAGAGACTGATAATTTCGGACCAACTGTATTCTGTTGCAATTTGAGCTGCAAGAAGGGTTATCTGCATCATCATTAATGAATATTTCAATGCATAAACAGGTGTTTCAGACCAAACTATTGACAGCAATGAAATACACAAAAATATTCCCAGAAATATATTATTGAACAATGATATAATTGCAATATCTATTTTTTTAAACCAATGCCTAAGGAATAATACAGAAAAGCTATAATAAGATAAATTAATAAGTAGCTGAATGGGCCCTAAGTCCTTGTTCATAAGCTGAACAGGCCGCAAAATTGAAAGGGGATAAAGAGTGAAGTCACACAATACAAGAATCAATATCACGCTAAACAAATAAATGATTTTTTTTTGAAAAAAGGAGTAGTCAGTCCAGTACAAAAATAATACAAAATAAATTGTAAAGCATACAAAAATTGGCAAAAGCAAAAGAGGATCTAGAATGAGTTCTTTCATTTTTTACATAATAACTTTCTGTTGAGCTATAATTATAATCAATAATATAGACGGTATCGACCCTAATTCAGTAAAAAATTATGATCATCATAGGATACTATACAAAAAAAATAGTACAATTATTCAAATACGGTGGATACTCTCTTCTTCTCATTTTACAACCGGTCATGATTGCTCAAGCACAGGTTAATCAATTTTGGTCTCATCGCCACTCGGAGGGATATAGAGCAGAGGAACTTGAACAATTCTTCCAACCCCTAGCTCAATCATCTTCCCCATTTACTACATATGAACCCATTTATCGTTTGGGAGTTGGCGATCGCATTCAAATTGATATCTTAGAATTTCCCGAATACGGTGGAGAATACCTGATCGGGCCTGATGGCACTATAGATCTCCCGTGGGTGAAAGCAATTTCTGTACTTAATCTTAGTCTAGAACAACTTCGAGAAAAAATAGAAGACCTATATACGCCTATACTCAAGTATCCTCTGACCACTGTGACTTTGACGCAAGTTCGGCCAGTTGCTATCACTGCTACAGGAGAAGTAAACAATCCCGGCATTTATCCCATTGACCTAGATCTCGGTCGAGGAGCAATCCCCCGATTTCGCTATCCTACTATCCCAGAGGTATTGCAGGCTGCAGGAGGGATCACTCTAGCTGCTGATATTAGCCAAATTCAGGTGCATCGCCTCCTTCCCAATAACCAAAAACAGATCATCAAAATCAATGTCCTAGATTGGCTGGATAATGTTGGAAGTAACGCAAATGTTATCCTCCAAGATGGAGACAAAATATTTGTTCCCACTCAAAACGAAACTGACCTCTCAGAAATTCTCCAACTCGCAACCGTTAGCTTTGCCACTCCCTCTGACCAGCCTCGGAACGTTAGCATTCTGGGAGAAGTGGTAAACCCCGGAGAATATGTTCTGATTGGGGGTGACACTCGTGCTCAACTGCGACCAGGTGGTTTACCCACTGTGAGTTGGGCTATTCGACGAGCAGGAGGAATTAAACGAACGGCAGATTTGCGACGAATTCAAATTTACCGACAAACCAAAAGGGGGTCACCCCTGATCCTCAATATCGATCTTTGGGCGTTTTTACAAGGAGAGAAAATCTATCAAAACACGATTCTCCAGAACGGAGACATTATTAGAATTCCATCTGTAGAAACCGTGGATTTAGAGGACGCGATCGCCCTAGGTCAGAGTAGTTTAGCTCCCAGCAAGATACGAGTCTTTATTGTCGGTGAAAAATTTTCAAGAATTGGCATTACTAGAGAGCTAGAAGTTCCGTTAAATACTCCTATGAATCAAGCTTTACTCTCGTCAGATAGCTTTATTGACCGTCGCGTACGCCAGACCTCAGTTGACTTAGTGAGTGTTAATCCGGATGGAAGCATCATCAAACGGCAAATTCCAGTAGATTTAGGAGCAGATCTCAATTATGATACTAACCCTCCCTTGAAAAATGGAGATATCATTATTGTTAGCCGCTCTCACTTGGCCAAATTCCTAGACTTAGTTGACACTGTGGATGGAGTATTAGAATTGACAGAACCCATTCGTGGTATTTTTAATACCCTAGAAGCATTAGGATATATTGGGAATCCAGACAATTAACCTCATCCATAGGCATTACCCTGGTATTGTTTCTCAAAGCCACTCTCTATGAACCTCACTGAATCATCAGATTATTCCCCCAATTCCTTCAATCCAGACCTGAAAGTCTTGAACACTAATGTCAATGATAAAGAAGAGTCCGGCTTTGATTTTAACTGGGTTCTATCAGTATTTACCCGTCGCTTTCCAATCATGGGCATGGTTTTTGCTGGGATGACTGCTGTAATGGGAACTTTGATTATTCAACAGTCTCGCGAGGTCATTCCCATTTATGAAGGCTCATTTCGTTTGCTTGTCGAACCTGTGACCGCAGAATCTAGAGTTGCTCAACTCTCTCTACTGTCTCAAGATCTAGAAGATATCACTAAACAAGGCCGATTAGATATTAGTCTTGTCGATTATGAAAGTTTAATCCGCGTGCTGACGAGTCCGAAGCTGATTACTCCTCTATTAGAACAAATCAATACCAAGTATCCTAACATGACCTATGGTGGGTTAATGAGTAATCTATCGACGACACGGGTAACCTACGAAAAAGATGCGAAAACAGAAGGCACGTCCCTAGTTCGAGTTGGCTATCTTAGCTCAGATATAGAGAAAATTGAGTTTGTTCTGGATATTCTTTCTCAAGGGTATACCGATTACAGTATTGAAGAACGGATGGCCAATACTCAAGAAGGTATAAACTTTATTGAATCTCAGCTTCCCGAACAAGTGACTAGAGTAAAAATATTAGAAGATCGGATTCAATCCCTCAGAGAAGACTACGATCTAATCGATCCACCATCCCAGGGACTACAAATGGCGATCGCTCAACGAGATATTACAGCCGAACGGATCAGAATAGAAGCCCAATTGAATCAACAACAAGTGATCGCTAAAGGAATCAAAGACCAATTTGACCAAGGAAATTATTTTTATTTGCTCAATACTAGCAACTCCGGGAGTATCTATTTAACCTTACTTAAGAATCTTCAACAACTCGATGCTGATATTGCTGCGGCGGCAAGCCGACTCAATGAGAATAGTATCCCCATACTTATCCTAAAAGAACAGCGCGAAGCATTAATGCAGCAAGTTCGCAAAGAAGCAGAAGCCCTGATGATAGATGCACAAAATGAAGTTCAAGGTTTGCAAGATAAGTTAGAGACTCTCATCAAGGGAGAACAAATGATTGAAGAAAAAATAAATATTTGGCCATCGGCGACACGACAATACGATAGACTCCAACGAGAACTAACCTTCGCTATCGATCACTACAAAGAGCTATTAGCCAAACTTGAAACCCTGAAAATTGATGAAGCTCAAATTCAAAGTCCTTGGCAAATTATCGATCCGCCCAAAATTATGACTGACTTCAATGGAGAGCCAGTTTCCAGAGCAGAAAGCGACACTAAGAAAAAATTAGCTCTATTGGTCGTTGTCAGTACCCTATTAAGTATTGGGGTTGGTTTTTTAGTCGAAATTTCTATTCCCGTCTTGCATACTCCTGAAGAAATCAAGTCATCCTTTCCTCTGAAGCTATTGGGATCTATTCCATTAGCCACTACTTTACAACACAAAGAACGGTCTCTGTTGAAAATTCCATCCCTAAAGCGATCTCTATCGGTAGAACTTCCGCCACGGGTGATCCAACCAGAGTATAGCGCTCCCTTCATTGAATCCTTTCGATCGCTCTACAGTAATATTGCCCTGATGGCCAAAAGTCAACCCATCCGATCCCTAGTGGTCACATCCGCGAGTTCTAACGATGGAAAATCAACAGTTGCCCTTAATCTTGCCCATACCGCTGCCTCTATGGGGCAACGGGTGCTCTTAGTTGATGCTAACTTACGATCTCCAAAACTACATAACCTGCTGGGTTTAGACAATAGACGAGGACTTAGCGATATCATTACTGACTATTTAAGTCTCAATGAGGTGATTCAAACTTCACCCACTCAAGAAAATTTACTGTTCCTCAGCGCTGGTCATCTCTCTCCTGACCCTATTCGATTATTATCTTCCCAGAAAATGCCCTACTTAATGGGGCAGCTCAATGGCTTTTTTGACTTAGTTATCTATGACACGCCTCCTTTAGTTGGGTTGGCAGATGCTCATCTGATTGGGAGTCACGCGGATGGCATGTTGTTAGTGGTTCGCCTTAAAAATACGAATCGAGCTGTTATCCAAAAAGCATTAGAAGAGTCTAATATTTCCGGTAGCTCTATCCTGGGTGTTGTGGCTAATATGGCTAAATAAACCAAAAACATTCTCTAATACTGTTTAGTAGAGAATGTTTGGGTATTTTGAGAATGTATCTATAAATTAAGGCTTTTAGGGGAGAAGTAACCTCCTCAATACTACCCCAAGACTAGAAATAAGAGACTAGGATGAACGGCGACGGAGGTTGAATAAACCGGTAAGACCAAGAGCCATCAATCCCAAGGTAGAAGCTGGCTCAGGTACGGCAGCCATGTGTTTTGCGTTACCTTCACCAATATCTACAACGAAGAACACATCATTGTAGTCCATATCGCCACCCCGGAGAATATCTTCCCATCCCATCAGGATATAGCGGTCGTCGAGGACATAAGAAACAACATGCTGTAAATCATCGGGGTTTTCTTCTTTACGAGTGCTGAAAGTATAGTCATTATCCCAAACGTGATTAGTAAAATCAACTTTTTCGCCACTTGCTCTAGTCACCGTTTGATGGCAGTTGGTATTTTGTGGATTATCTAAGCAGTAGCCATCAGCTCTCAGGGCAAAATCGAGTTGGCTTCCAGCCTGAATAGTTCCAAGGCTGACCCAATCTCCTAATAGTAGAGCGCCATCATCTTCCCGGACACGACTTTCAGTGGAGGAGATATCGCCGAAAACTAGACCCTCTCTGTTGGTTGTGCCGGTGGCTTCATAAGATAACTGATTTCTGTATCTTGCCCCTTCATTGATGAAGTGTACTTTGACTTCATGGTCATATTTGAGGAAAAGGCTATCAGGGTCAAACTCATACAGATTGGCGTTATCTAGTTTGACTCTTTCTTCTTGAAAGTATTGTTGAAACTGTTGATGGAACTCAGGGGTTTCTGTATCGTGATGAATCGTGGGCGCTGGGCCGCTGAAAGTGAATGCTGAAGCGGAGGGGGTTAGAGAAAAGAGTCCTGCAACTGTGGTTGCTGCTCCGAGGGCGATCGCCTTAACTGTGCTGTTCATGTCTGCTCTCTTGTCCTAGAACGATTTTGTCTATATCCCCAATCTACGGCTTGGCAGAGGTTTTGACATTGGAAAATCTACTAAATTATTTCTTGAATATTCGGCGAAGCGGAGAAAATACGGAGGTAATATTTCAGGAGATTCCCGGAGCTAACTTTATGAAGATAGGGTAAAGCTCCTGTGGTATCAAAACTGCTAAGAGTCTTCTTCTGTTGACCTAGATAGCCAGAAGTTAGGATTGGCCAACAATCGCCCGCACTCTATAGATGGGGCGGTCTTGAGATTCATGGTAGACTCGCATCAGTAATTCTCCCAGGAGTCCAAAACAGAAGAGCTGTATCCCAGTCAGTAGGAGGACTACTCCTAGAATCAGCAGAGGACGATTACCAATATCTGCACCAAAACCCAACTTCAGAATCGTGAGGTAGATGCCCAACCCAAACCCCAGAAGCATGGACAGCAAGCCCATAGAGCCAAAAATATGCATGGGCCGGGTGAGGAATTTCTTCATAAACCAAACTGTGAGCAAATCCATCAAGACTCGGAAGGTGCGGCCCAGGCCATATTTACTTTTGCCATACTGCCGAGAATAATGATGCACTGGGATTTCAGTAATTCTGGCTCCTTCAATAAAGGCTAGAGCGGGTAAAAAGCGGTGCAGTTCCCCATAGAGGTTCATATCAGCCACCAGTTCAGCACGATAGGCTTTGAGGGAACAGCCATAGTCATGGAGCTTTACTCCGGTGACTGTGCCAATGATCCAATTGGCAATTTTTGAGGGGAGAAGCCGCGTGATGGCATGATCTTGGCGATTTTTGCGCCAACCACTGACCAGATCGTAGCCCTGTTCAAGGGTTTCCAAGAGTAAGGGAATATCAGCAGGGTCATTTTGCAGGTCAGCATCAAGGGTAATGACAATATTGCCTTGGGCATATTTGAAACCAGCAGCCATAGCTGGGGTTTGGCCATAATTGCGACGTAAGATTAGGCCTTTGAGATGGGGAGTATTTTGGGCCAATTCAGTTAAGAGTTCTGTGGAACCATCGGTTGAACCATCGTCAACACAGATTAGTTCGTAGGTATGTTGGGTGGAGATCAGACTTTTGGCGATCGCCTCTACCAGTAAAGGTAAACTTTCGACTTCGTTATAAATTGGAACAACTATGGAAATATCTGGTTTAGGGACATCAAGGAGTTCAGTAGATTGGCAGGCATTCATCGATTCAGCGATCTTAGGACAGTTTAAGGACAATAGCACTAAAATGATCTTAATAGCGATCGCCTCAAGTGCTTCATTCAATCGACTTTGAGAAAGTCACCAGAATTGAAGGCTTGATAAAGCCAGGCGAGTAGAGCGCCGATCGCCTCGGATAATACACTAATTACCCGATATAAAGCGACTCCACTAAGGATAATCGCTGATGGATAGACTCCATCCAAGAGGGCGATCGCTGTGGCTTCAAAAACGCCCAGACCTCCGGGTGCGCCAGGAATCACTAAACCGAGCAACCAGGCACAACTAAACGCACTTAAGAGTTGGGGCACTTGAGCCATTTCTATGGTTGATAGGGCTGCCAGGGCAAATAAAAACCCTAGGCCTCGAATCAATAGAAATCCCATTTCACCCAATAAGGGTTTTAAGGGATAACGTTTTAACTGCGCTGAGGTTTGATCCTGAGCTGCCAGGCCTCCTTTAGCTTTCTTTTTAGAAAGAAAAGTCAGCATAGGATTCAATATCCGAGGATGAACGCCTATCAAGACGATAACTAAAGTTACCCCTTGCAGTAGTCCTCGAGTTTGGAGACTCGTACCTGCGGCTAGAATCAAAGCGGATGCTGCCATCAGTAGGGGTTCCATTAGGGTGCTGAGGATGGCGATCACCTGCGGAACATCAATACTTTGAGCGGCTCGAATGCGACCATAGAAATGCCAGACATTACCCGGCAAATATTTACCAATATTAGTAATTAAGTAGGTTTGAATACTCCAAAGCGCTTTAACTCGTTGGTTAAACTCGGCTAAAATCCATCCCCAGATCCAGCCCGACCAAATATGAGCGGCGATCGTTATCAGAAGGGCGATCGCCAAACTTATCCATCCCCACCCACTGATACGGATCGCCAGCACTTCCTGCCAATGGTCTTTGAATGCTTTCACTAGGAAAAACAATGCTACTCCCACAATCAACCATCGTAGGTAAGGTTTTAAGATTGAGAGGAGACGCTGCACCCAAATTTTCATAAATTCTCTGAATCTTACTGGTAGGAAATAAGCATCAAACCGAGATCCACTTTTTTAGCTTTCTCCTAATCTTTTTGTTATATTTTAGAACCAGACTGTACTGATCTTCTAAAAATAGCCATGCCTTCGCTTGAGTACCAGAAACACCATATTCTAAATTGGCAAACTGCTCCCGAAAGAACGTCATGGGATCTGAATAGGTTTTTGAAGTGAATAACCAAGGTTTAGGACCCGCCCAATGGATCACATAAGCATCGTCATTTTGCACGACTGGTCCAGTTTTAGCGATTGGGAATCTACTTTTCATTTCTTCAACACTAAAATCCTGACCGAGCAGTTGCATATCCACTTGATTTAACCGTAATTTTCCTTCATCTGCACCCTGAAAAATCATCAAATTCAAGAAACTCATTTCACCACCAAAGGAAAACACATCGGGATATTCTTCCACAAAATCTAACATTTCTGTATATTGCTCTAAGGAAAACACATTCCGTCGAGCAAAATAAGTTCCGGTACAAAAGTAGTCGGATCGATGTTTCTGCCAGTCAAAGGTAGGGAAGTGCTGTTCTAAATTCTTAACATGGAAAAAGTATTGGTCGATTGCATCATCAGAGTAAGTATAATTTGGCTTATCTATGATCAGATCAAAATCATCGAAGTTCCCATACTTAAGGACATCTCCCCAAATCAGGGTATCTGAATCGAGAAATAGGAACTTCTCCCAAGGACTTTCCCAGAAGGCAATCATTTTAGTGATTCCCCAACCAAAGCTACGTTTTCTCAGCACATCAGACTGTACGGTTTTGGGGGTAATTGTTTGAATACCGTAGGCACTTTTGAGGGAGTCTACCGAAAAATCGCCATCAATGATTAAGCAGATGGGAACATCTCCTAAAAAATGGCGAATAGAGGCGCAACATCCTTTAACTAAATAATAATCCTGATCGCAGCAGGCAATAATAATCCCAAAATCATCGATCATCGAATTCACTCCCAAATTGTACAAATCTTAGGGTTGGCTTGAGGATGACTGGAGATAGAAAAAGCAAGAGCCAGAAAAAGTGATCGCCGTTTGTTTAGAGCCTATGATATCATCAAATCTACAACAATAGCAACAGTAATGGTCAATTAGTTATGAGTAATCAAACCATTGCAGCCCTTCTCAGTTGCCATAATCGTAAAGCAAAAACCTTAGAGAGTTTACAAAACTTATTACATCAAGATCTACCACCTGGATTTTCTCTAGAGGTCTATTTGGTTGATGATGGAAGTACGGATGGCACTTCAGAGGCGATCGCTGCGACTTATCCGCAAGTGAAGATCTTTAAAGGAAATGGTAGCCTATTTTGGAATGGAGGGATGCGACTGGCCTTTACCGAAGCGATGAAAGACAAGCCCGATTATTATCTCTGGCTCAATGATGATACCGTACTATATCCCTCAGCGCTAGAAACCCTATTGACCACTCATCAACAATTAGCAGCTCAACAGCAAGAAAAGGCAATCGTTACTGGTTCTACTCAAGACCCTGAAAGCCAAGAGTGGACCTATGGAGGTTATCGACAACTAGGCTGGTTTTATCCTCCCTTCAAATGCAAAAAAGTCGTTCCTCAATCAGAGCCACAACCATGCGATTTAATGTGTGGTAACTTTGTCCTCATTCCAAGAAGTGTAGTTGAGGCAGTCGGTAATCTCGATCCTCACTTAACCCATTATGCTGGAGACTGGGATTATGGCTTACGGGCGAAACAAAAGGGGTGTAGCATCTGGGTAGCTCCTGGATACCAAGGAACTTGTGCTCGCAACCCCAAACCGGCTCCTGGAAGCATTCCCACCTGGGAACAAGGATTAAAAAATATTAATCGACCCAAAGGATTGGCTCTAGAGAGTGTTACACTACAGCCCTGGGAAGAATGGAAACTGTTAATGAAACGCCATGGGGGAATTCTGTGGCCGATTTACTCAGTTCTACCCTATCGCAGATTCTTATTGTCTTCTGTTTTTAAATTGAGCAAAAAATAATTGATTAGGACTGCTTTGAGCAATACAAGCAATCGTGTAAATGCTTAAAATTAGGGCTATTATGAGTCAAAGAGTTGCTTTTCTTACCCACTTTATCGCCCCCTACCGGCTACCCCTGTATCAGTCTCTTGCCGCCCAGTTACAGGACTTAAAAATTTTTGTTTCTACTCCCATGGAACCCAATCGTCCTTGGCAGTCAAATTGGGGAGATCTAACGGTTCAAGTGCAACGAAAATTTACGTTGATTCGCACTTGGAATCACCCCCAAGGGTTCGCAGAAACTTTATATGTTCATGTCCCCTATGATACGTTTTGGGTGCTGGGAAGCTACCAGCCAAATATTGTCATTTCCCACGAGCTGGGAATGCGAACGCTGCAAGCAGCTCTGTATTGCAAATGGAGAAAAAAAACCAAGTTTATTATCTGGGCTAAATGTTCTGAGTCTACTGAACAAGGCCGGGGTAAACTGCGGGAAATGTTGCGCCGTTGGCTGATCCCTCAAGCAGATGGTATTGTAGTAAATGGTGATAGTGGAGCCAGATATATTCGCCGATTTGGTATTCCTTTAGAAAAAATTTTTCGAGCTTTTCAATCTACAGATACTTCTAATTTTTCGGGTGTTCGACTGGAAAAAAGCCAGAAAGAAGCCTATCGACTTTTATTTGTAGGTCAGTTAATTGAACGTAAAAATATGCAACGGTTTCTGGGAGAATTGATAAAATGGACAGAAAATCATCCAGAGCGATCGCTGGAATTTTGGTTAGTCGGAGATGGTAGTGAGCGATCACCTCTAGAAACCCAACCCGTACCCGAAAACCTACATCTCAAATTCTTCGGTAACATAGCTTATGACCAACTTCCAGAGCTTTATGCCCAAGCCGGTATGTTTGTTTTTCCTACCTTAGCTGATGAATGGGGGCAAGTGGTAAATGAAGCCATGGCCTCTGGACTTCCCATTCTAGGGAGTTTGGGATCTCAAGCCGTCGAAGAATTATGTACAGAAGGAAAAACGGGTTGGGTATTTCAACCGGATCGCCCCTCAGAAATCTATCAGGCCATCGACCGAGCACTCTCTACTTCCCCAGAAACTTTAGAGCAGATGCGAATACAATCTCGAAAAAGAATTGAGAGTATGACTCCAGAATTTGTGGCCTCAAAATTTGTAGAAGCCATAAACTCAGTCATGGCCAAATAAACCCATTACATAGATTCGCTCTAGGAGTAACTTATGAGTATCGCAATTATTACAGGTTCTGCCGGTTTAATCGGCTCCGAAGCCTCTAAATTCTTTGCCCAGAAAGGCTTAGAAATTGTCGGTATTGACAATGATATGCGCCGGATCTTCTTTGGAGATGATGCCTCCACCACTTGGAACCGCCAGAGATTAGAGAGTTCTTTAGGGAAGCAATACAAACATTTAGATTTAGATATTCGCGACCAAGAGGCGATCGCTAAACTCTTCCAAGACTACAGTAAAGATATTGCCCTCATTGTCCATACCGCCGCCCAACCCTCCCACGACTGGGCTGCTCGCGACCCCCACATGGACTTTACCGTAAACGCGAACGGAACCCTCAACTTACTCCAAGCTACCCGCGACTTTGCGCCCCAAGCACCCTTTATCTTCACTTCTACCAACAAAGTCTACGGCGATACTCCCAACCGTCTGCCTCTCATCGAACAAGAAACCCGATGGGAAATTGACCCCGAACATACCTATCACACTGGTATTCGGGAAGATATGTCCATTGACCAAACTACCCATAGTTTATTTGGTGCGTCTAAAGTCGCAGCCGATGTGTTGGTGCAAGAATATGGTCGCTATTTTCAGATTCCTACAGCCTGTTTTCGGGGCGGATGTCTCACTGGACCTAACCATTCCGGAACCCAACTGCACGGGTTTCTAGCATATTTGATGAAATGTACAGTTACTGGCAAACCCTATACCGTCTTTGGCTATAAGGGTAAGCAAGTTCGGGATAATATCCATAGTGCAGACTTAATTAACGCCTTTGATGCCTTCTTCCACGCGCCACGGGTTGCCGAAGTTTACAATACCGGTGGCGGGCGCTATAGCAACTGTTCCATGCTCGAAGCGATTAAAATTTGTCAGGAAATTACGGGCAAAGCGTTAAATTGGACGTATTCTGAAACCAACCGCATTGGCGACCATATTTGGTGGATTAGTGATAATGCTAAATTTGCCCACCATTATCCCAATTGGAAACACCAGTATGATGTCCCTCAAATCTTGCGGGAAATTTACGAGTTTAATCAAGAGCGCTGGGAAAAGGAGACTATCTAAATGATTGATGCCGGAAAGCGGAATATTTTGGGCGTTCTCATCAATAGTATTGATTATGAGGGAGCCGTTACTCGAATTATCCAAGCCGCAAAAGAAAAACAAGGACTATCAGTGTCTGCCCTAGCTGTTCACGGAGTGATGACGGGAGTTCTCGATAACACCCACCGCTTCCGGCTCAATCATATGGATTTAATTTGTCCTGATGGGCAACCCGTGCGTTGGGCGCTGAATTTTGTTCATAAAGCGGGATTATCCGACCGAGTATATGGTCCGAATTTAACCTTGAGGGTATGCGAGCGAGCCGCTCAGGAGGGGCTACCCATTTACCTGTACGGGTCGCGGCAAGAAGTTTTAGGTGCTTTTTCTCGGAATTTGTGCGATCGCTATCCTCAGCTCAAAATCGCTGGCTCTCAGCCATCTCGCTTCCGGCAAACGACTACAGAAGAAAAACAGGCAATTGCCCAAACCATAAAAGATAGTGGAGCTGCCATTACCTTAGTCGGTTTAGGATGCCCCCGCCAAGAAGTGTGGGCTTATGAATACCGTGATAGCCTTTCCATGCCCCTTTTAGCCGTAGGTGCAGCGTTTGATTTCCATGCAGGACTCTTACCCCAAGCCCCACCCTCTTTACAAGCTGTAGGTTTAGAATGGTTTTATCGCCTTATTCAAGAACCCAAACGACTCTGGAGACGTTATGTGTTCCTGAATCCCTATTATGTTTGGCTATTAAGTTTACAAATTTTGGGCTTGCGTAAATTCGATCCAGAGAGTACAACACCTCCAGAACAAGAATTACGGTATGGTTAATTAATATGCTCCCCTGCGCCCTAAAACCACTTGTACCGTTTTCAATAAAATTTCAAAATCAAGAGCTAACGACCAATTATTGATATAAGACATATCCAACTTAAAGGCATCTTCAAAGTTTGTGATATCTGACCGCCCTGAAACTTGCCAAAGTCCAGTGATTCCAGGTAGAACGTTGTGGCGCATAAAGTGGTGTTCGGCAAATCCTTCAATATCACGCAGGGGGAGAGGACGGGGGCCTACCAAACTCATTTCTCCAATTAAAACATTAACAATTTGTGGTAGTTCATCTAAGCTATAGCGCCGTAAAAATTTACCTACTCTGGTGATTCGGGGGTCATCTTTCATTTTGAATAAAACGCCACCTTTAATTTCATTTTTGGCTTCCAGTTCCTTCATCAAATCATCGGCATTAACCACCATAGTGCGGTATTTCCAGACTTTAAAATGTCTCCCTTTAAGACCCATACGAGTTTGCTTAAAAAAGATTGGGCCAGGGGAGTCCAGTTTAATAGCGATCGCTAGAGCAATAAACAGAGGGCTACCTAAGAGTAAAATCAGCGAAGATATGACTAAATCAAATGCCCGCTTTAACCAAAAATCACTGCCCAATAAACCTGGAGGCTGAAATTGAATACTGGGCATTCCTCCAATCATTTCAATTTTGGGATTGTGATGGGGAACTTCTAGACCAATCGGCACAATTCTTAGCGCAATACCCGCATTTTTCAAACTCCAGTAAAGGGGCATAATATTACCCACTACATTCCATGAACAGAAAAACACTTCTCCAACATCAAGAGATTGAATTTCTTCCAGAACATGAGACCACTGATTGGTCGTTTTCTGTAGAGATAGATCCAGTTGCCCAGCGATAGCAAACTCTCTGTTGCTATCTAATTTCAAGGCAATTTTGGCAATCAGGGTATCTTTGGGATTTCCAATCAGAAAAATGCGCCGAGGGACTCGACCATGGCGACGCAGATTGGTAATGGTAGCTTCAGCAATTAACCGTCCTATACCGACATATAAAATCACGAATAACCAGGAGAGAAAAAACATTGACCGGGAAATAATCAGACCCGGTTGATAGATAAAAGCAATAACAATTAAAACGCCTTGAGCGAAGGTAATACTTCTAAGTAAATTGCTAAATTGGCGACGATTGCGGCGATCGCCATATAATCCTCCTGTTGCGATCATCCCTAGGGTAATCCATAAAATCGGAAACAAAAATCCAGGTTGCTCTGGAGTATAGGCTAATAAGTGAAAAGAGGGAACATGCTTTAACCAATCAACCCGTTCAACAATAACCTTAGCCGTCTTCCAAGCCAAGGCAATCATCACTGTATCTAAGCACAGAAAGGCTAGAATTCTCAGCCAAGCAACGATTAGTCCTCGTCGCAGGCCCACAATGGTGGGAACCCGCAAATCAACATGATTATGGGGTGATTTATGGGTTTTGTAAGGGGTTTGGGGCAGATTATCTGACATAATTTAACCTTTGCTGCCGCGATCGCAGGTAGAATCTTGAATTTCAACCCTGATCGGATCTCTTCCCAGGCTAGAAATAGGGTTACAGTAGATTGGCACTACACCTTGATACTCTCTGAGACTTCAGATGGTCTTCCAGCCTGAAATGGTGCTTACTTCTGATGATATCCGGAAGTGGGTTAATTTTAGCATTCTCCCCATGGGTTGTCCAAAGGTTAAGTATCCCCTGCCCATAATTTGGGTTTTATGTCTATTTTTTATTTACCTCGAAGATAATCTCTGGAAGGCGATCTTGATCCGATCAGAGATCGCCTATTTCAATCTCTTAACGGCAGATCTGTAATTCTGAATATCGGTTATTTTGACACAATTGTTGAAACGACTGAGTAATTTGAGGATACTGCTGGGGATTTTGACCATACATCACCCTCATTTTATGAAACTCTTCTGGAGATAAATTATGCTGTTGTAAAACAGTTTGTGACTGACTACAAAAGCTTTGTAAATGACTAATAATATCTTGAGAAATCCCCGTTGTATTACTTACAGTCCCTGCCTCTAAATTACAATCAAAAATGGGTTTATTTCCTATGGGAACCAATCCTTGAGTATTTTGCAGAGTCGTTTCCCGAGCCAATTCAATCTCCAAAACCGATTGGACAAAATTGGCCATTTGTACAGGAGAATTAAATTGAGCTTGTGCAGTGCTTGCTCCCGCTAACGATCCACATAAAGATAATACACTCGCAATTAACGTCCGGCCGATCCATGGGCAATCCAAACAGAATCCACCAGAAGAGCGCAGTTGAACTTGAAAATTAAATGAATGATTCATGATGGCACGTTAAAGACACAAGACGATCAACTCTTTTGAATTCTTTTAGGAAGATGAAGTTCCATATCTATCTCAGATTGTCGGCTCTACTCGCTTGGCAGTGGTTCCTGGTCAGAGCTAATCGGTAATGGGAGATAATTTCCAATTGTACGTCAATATTTCCGATATAGCTGACAGATTTGGATAATGTGAGTCTGGAGAATTTCCCGTTCAGCTCTTCCTTGCTTGAGTCCCCACTCTAGGGAAAGCAAGAGAGGTAGAGTCTGCTGTAATGAGGTACAAGGGAGCGATCGCACCTGTTGTTTGAGAAAATACACCCGTTTAGGATTAGCCACCTCAGCAGCTTGGGCAATTTGGCGATCGTCACGTTCTCCGCTCTCAATCATCAATTTAACCCATAACCACGTGCGAAACTGACCCACCAGAGTAGCAACAATCCTTAAAGCCGGTTCATTCCTGTGCAATAAACCCTCAATCAAAGTTAAACTCCGGTCTACCTGGCCTTTAGCGATCGCCTGCGCCAATTCTAAACTCGTTTGCGTATTGGAGACCACCAACCGCTCCACATCCTCGTCATTCAAAACCTCACCATCTGGATGATATAACACCAACTTCTGCAACTCATTCACCAACCGACGAGTATCATTACCTACAGACTGACTCAAAACTTCCGCTCCTCGTTTGGTTAATTTCACCCCCTGTTGACTTGCCATTTCCTCAACCCGTTGCAAGAGTAAATCAGTTTTCCAAGGCGGAATTAAAGAAAATTCCCGGAATTCAGCATACTTTTGCATCAGTTTCGTCACTTTCAACCGTTGATCGAGTCTTCCGGCTACCGTTAGTAATAGCACTGATGAGGTTAACAGAACCGGTAAAGTCCGCTCTAACTCAGCCAATAGACTGCCAGATGCCTGCTGAAATAGACCTGTATTCACCAACCAAACCAACCGATTTCCAGAACCAAATGGAGGAGTCATCGCTTCATTTAAAGCTTCCATAACACTCCCCGGCTGATCCGGTAAGACCTCAGTATAATTAAACGAAATCCAATTGGGATCGAGGAGGCGATCGCGTAACTGCTTAACCCCCTGCTGCATAGCAAACTCATCATCTCCCCAATACACATAAATTGGCATTAACCTAAACCATGAAACGTCGAAACCTACTCCATAAAATTGCCCTAGGCGCAGCCAGCACCTATAGTATCACCGCCTGTCAATCCCCGAACCCTCCTCAACCTAACCCCGAACCTACTCCCAGCCAACCCCTCATTCGCTGGCGCATGGCCACCAGTTGGCCCAAATCCCTAGATATCATCTTTGGAGCCGCAGAAATCCTTTGTCGCCGCGTCGAACAAATGACCGAAGGCCGCTTCACGATTACCCCCTATCCTGCCAATGAAATTATTTCTCCCCTACAAATTCTCGATGGTGTAATTGCAGGAACCGTAGAATGTGGCCATAGCAATCTTCTCTATCTCTTTGACCGCAATCCGGCCCTCGGACTCCTTTCGGGTGTCCCCTTTGGCATGAACACTCAACAGCATAATGCCTGGTTTTATTATGGGGGAGGACTAGAGGCCATGGAAAAAATTTATCAAGATTTTGGAGTGAATGTGTTTCCCGCTGGTAACACTGGGCTACAAATGGGAGGATGGTTTAGTCACCAGATTAATACCATTAATGACCTCAAGGGCCTAAAAATGCGAATTCCTGGCCTGGGCGGTAAAATACTGGAACGACTCGGCTGTGAAGTCCAAGTTTTGCCTGGGGAGCAAATTTTTCCAGCATTGGAGCAAGGTACAATAGATGCTGCTGAGTGGATTGGGCCCTATGATGATGAAAAACTTGGACTCAACCGCATTGCTCCTTATTATTATTATCCAGGTTGGTGGGAACCCTCATCTGTACTGATTGCCTTAGTCAATCGAAAGCAATGGGATCAGCTTCCCAAAACATACCAAGAAATTTTTCGTTCTGCTGCTCTTGAAGCTTATTTCTTAACCATCAGTCGATATGATGCCGCTAATGGAGAAGCCTTAGAACGAATGGTCTTAAGTGGTACAGAGTTGCGTCCCTACAGCCAAGACATTTTAGAAAATGCCTACCAAGTGGCCTTAGAACTCTATGAAGAGTATGCCTCAGAAAGTGATGACTTTGCTAGAATCTATCAACAAGGGAAACAATTTCAATCTCGTATTTATAAATGGTATCCAATTAATGACCTAACTTATTCTAATTTTATCTCTGGAATTTCCCCAATTAATTAACTATTTATACATTTATTTTCCCGTGAAAACCCTGAATCCTGGGGCTGTTTCTGTGTAATAAAATACATCTTCGCCTCCCTTCAATCGATCATGTTGAATCCAATTGTCCGATCTTTCAATTCATCAATATCCAATATCCTAAAGATTACAAAAAACAGGAAGATTACCATTAAAAACAAGCTGAACTTAGCTTTTGGTAGTTTGATTGGAGTTACTTTTTTAATTATGGGAGTTAATTATTGGAGTAGCGTCCAAGCCACTTTGAATATTAATCGCACTGAGGAATTGCGAATGCCGATCGCTCTATCGTCTTCAGAAGCACAAAGTAATTTGCTAAAAATGCTCTCTAATGTACGCGGTTATTTGGTAACTGGAGATACTGTATTTCGACAACAATATCAGGAATCTCGACATGCTTTTGAAGAAAATCTTTATGAAATGGAGCAGCTATTTCAACGGTGGAATGTGCCGATACAACTAGAACAGTTGAAAAACTTGCGCCGATTTTATGAAATTTGGTCAGAGTTGCCTCCTTACCTCTTTGACTTAAAAGATGATCGCCTCAAGAGTGAGCCAGGGTTTCGTCTTTGGGAACAAGAAGGAGAACTATTAGCGATTCATATTTTAGCCAATATTGATCAAATAAGCCAAGAGCAAAATCCAAGATTTTCATCCGATCTTGAGTTATTCCAAGAGACGATTAGTTTTAAAATTTTATTTTCCTTATTGGTAGCTGATATCAGGAATTACATTAGTACACGACAGGATGAATATCGTTTCGATTATACAGCACATTATCGGAAGAGTAAAGCCAGCCTAGAAAATCTTCAATCTAGGTCATATTTATTGAGTCAAAGTCAACAAGAATCTTTGAATGATATTATTGAAGGTTTTACTGGAATAGAAGTTATTATAGAAAATACTGTTGAAATTATAGAGAGCGATCGCTATCGAGAAGATCTGTATATATATCAAAGCAAAGCTGAACCGATCGCCAAAGAAATGCTGATTATATTAAATTATATTGTCGAGACCCAAAAACAACAATTTAGATCCGAATTAACATCCGGTGTGTCTAACTTAAATTCTGCTCAATTACAAACCCTAATAGGTTCCCTCTTGATCCTAATTTTAGGGCTTATTATGACGCTAATATTGCAGCGTAAAATCTCCGATCCTATCCAGAGATTAACAGAAGTGACCAATTCAGTAATATCGGGAAATCTTGAGGTCAAAGCTTCAGTGGAGTCTGGGGATGAAATTGGGATTTTAGCCCAGACATTTAATGAGATGACGGATTCTCTTAAGCTTTCTCTGGACACATTAGAAATGTATAATAAAAACCTAGAGTCACTGGTAGAAGAAAGGACTGAAGAACTCCGTGTAAAAAACACAGAGCTGCAATTAACCTTGCATAACTTGAAGCAAACTCAATCTCATCTAATTCAAGCGGAAAAAATGTCAAGCCTGGGACAAATGGTGGCTGGAATTGCCCATGAAATCAACAATCCCATTAGTTTTATTCAATGTAATCTTTCTCCCTTGATTACCTATTGTCAAGATTTACTTGATTTAGTGCAATCTTATCGAGATTTTTATCCAGATGATATGAATATATCCAAAAAGATAGAGGAGATTGATTTAGAATATATTGAGGAAGATTTGCCTAAGCTAGTTGAATCTATGGAGATGGGTGCCAATCGAATTCATGACATTGTCTTATCTTTAAAGAATTTTTCGAGAATCGATCAAGCCAACTTAAAAGAAACGGATATTCATGAAGGTGTTGAAAGCACGTTGTTGATTTTACAACATCGTTTAAAATCGGCTAGTAATCAAGGAAGAATAATTCAGATTAACAAAGAATATGGTGATTTACCTTTGGTGGAATGTTACCCAGGGGAACTCAATCAAGTCCTTATGAATATTTTAGCTAATGGCATAGATGTTTTAGAGTCTAGGGTGGAAGGAGAAAATGGGAATGCAGACTTGGAGGATGGAGTCTTAACGATTCATACTGAATATCAGGAAGAAACGGACAGGATATCCATTCAAATTCAGGATAATGGCCCAGGGATAGATGCCGAAACTGCAAAGAAAATTTTCGATCCGTTTTTCACAACTAAACCGGTGGGTGAAGGCACTGGTTTAGGACTATCGATTAGTTATAAAATTATTACAGAACATCATCAAGGGATGTTAAAATGTTATTCAGAACTAGGTCAAGGCGCTAGGTTTGAAATTGAAATTCCAGCTCATCAAAGCTGGACATCACTCCCCCATGAAGATCAGAGATTGAGTGCATGAAGCCTAGCTGAAAAGGGCGATAGAGAATAGAGGATTAAGATTTAAATTTATGGTTAGTTTTCTCTCAAGAACAACCCCTGAACAGCCGATTTCCGATCGCTTGCAAACCGGATTAAACTCGATCCGCAACCAGTTACGAGACGGGCAAAGACAGATGGCGGACTGGGAAGGGGGAGAGTTGGCGGTTTCGGCTGTACCGGGATCGGGGAAGTCTACGGGGATGGCGGGTGCAGCGGCGATCGCCATTGCCCAAAATCGTCTCCATATTCATCATCAACTGGTGGTAGTGACGTTTACTCGTTCGGCTGCGGCGAGTCTGAAGGGCAAAATTCGCCGCCATCTGCAAACCCTGGGTTTACCGTCCACGGGTTTTGTGGTGCATACGCTCCATGGGTTAGCCCTACAAATTGCAACGCGCCATCCAGAGTTGTCCACCTTGAGTTTAGATGCACTCACACTGATTTCTCCCAACCGATCGCACCAACTGCTGCGCCAAAGTGTCGAACACTGGGCTAATAGCCACCCCAGACTGTACAAAAGACTCTTGGAGGGCAACCAGTCGGACGGAGAAGAAACGGAACGGTTGCGCCGTCAAGGCGTGCTGCGTACTGAAGTTTTACCCCACTTAGGTTATACGGCGATCCACGAAGCTAAAAGCTCTGGTTTATTGCCCTCCGATCTATTTGAACTGGCACAAATTCAGGAGAGTCAAACGTCTGGAGAGCATTACCCGATTTTACGCATTGCGGCGGGACTCTACGAAACCTATCAACAGCAACTGCGATCGCGCTCTTTAATCGATTATGATGACATGATTCTCGGAGCCTTACGAGTTCTCGAAGATGTGGGCGCAAGACGGTTATGGCAAAATCAAGTCTTTGCCGTCTTTGAAGATGAAGCCCAAGACTCGAGTCCTCTACAGGCGAAATTGCTAGAAATTTTAGCCCAAAAGGAGCAGAGTTCCGTAGGGACAAGTTCAGTAGGGGCGGGTTCAGTAGGGGCGGGTTCAGTAGGGGCGGGTTTATCAAAATCTAGGCTTATAGACAAAAATTTAGATAAACCCGCCCCTACTGCTAGCGAAAGTGCCAATAAACCCACCATCAACCTGATCCGAGTGGGAGATCCCAACCAAGCCATTAACTCCACCTTTACCCCAGCCGACCCCATTTATTTTCGCCAATTTTGCGATCGCCTGCGAAACCAAAACCAACTGATCTCCCTTGACTGTGCCGGGCGCTCTAGTCCCATTATTCTCCAAGCAGCTAATTTTATGCTCCAATGGGTAAACCAGCATAT
This sequence comes from Roseofilum sp., assembly GCF_982964205.1. Classification (NCBI taxonomy): domain Bacteria; kingdom Bacillati; phylum Cyanobacteriota; class Cyanophyceae; order Desertifilales; family Desertifilaceae; genus Roseofilum; species Roseofilum sp. The sequence continues at coordinate 44,564 of NZ_CEZBFX010000024.1, forward strand.
TCAACAGCAAAATCAACCCGCCCCCTTACCCTTCAGCCTACAACGGATTCAACCCGTGCCTCCGGAAGACCCCCAACCGGACGCGAACCCAGCCCCTGAAGGCAAAGGTTTAGAACTCTATACTCCCCGTGATGTCTTCCAAAGTGTAGAATGGATCGGCGATCGCATTAAAACCCTATTTACCCAAGACCCCTATCGCAGTGCCGCCGTCCTAGTACGCACCAACGATCAAGGGCGATTTGTTGCCCATCAACTGCGGGAGAAATACGGAACCGAAATTAACCTATTTGAAGTCGCAGAAAGCGATCGCCACTCCCACGTTCCCGCCGAAATACTCAACCTACTTAACTTCCTCGAACGTCCCCATTCTCCCGACACTCTCAAAGCAGCTCTCACCGTCCTCGCCAACCGCCGCCTCATTCCGCCCCAAGACCTCAACGCCCTCGCCAGCTTACCCGAAGTCTTCCTCTACCCCGGTCCTCTCGACTCTCCTGGAAGCGAAACCAGCAAAAGTGCCCGGCGTTACTGTCGCGCCCTCCTGCGAGCCAGATTAGATCTCCCCCCTTACCAACTCATTCCCTTTCTCGGTCTTGCCCTACGCTATACGCAAAACGAACTCGCTACGGCTGATAAATTAGCAGAACGAGTCACCCAGCAAACCCTAGGTGACTCGTCCCTCTCGGCTCTGTTGAGAGTTCTAACTGAAATTGTGCAATCAGAACGATTTGAGCCAGTTCAAGTAGATACTGCCGATGATTCCCCTTATATGCGGCTAGGCCAGCTTACCATTATTACCATGCACAAAGCCAAGGGATTGGACTGGGATTATGTCTTTTTGCCCTTTTTACATAAAAATATGATTCCTGGGAGTTTCTGGACTCCTCCCCAAACCCGATTTCTAGGAGACTTTAGTTTAGCCGAAGTCGCTCGTGCCCAAATTCGCGCTTATTTACACGGCGATCCAATTCCAGAAGGAAATGAAGCTTGGGAAGAAGCGGAACAGTTAAAAACCGCTGAAGAATATCGCTTACTCTATGTAGCCATGACTCGCGCTAAACGCCTCTTATGGATGTCTGCTGCAAACAAAGCGCCGTTTACATGGAGTAAGTTCAATGTCAATCGCCAGATGACGCTTCAATCTCAACCCGTCTGTCCTATTTTTCCTGCCCTAAAGCGCCAATTTCCTGAATCTGGTGTTTCAATTAAACATTAAAATACAGCATTTCCTGACTCAACAGTATAATCAAATAAACTTATTGAGCGCTTTCACCAATTGATGTACAGTTGTTGATGGATTATCTTTAGCTGGATTTACAGGATCGTACTGTTCCAAAAGTTGTTCAGCCCGTTCAATCGCTTTCTTCTGTCTATCACGCAAAAGTTCATACATATTCTTATTGTTTTTTTCATATGCTTTACCCATATATGAAGATAGTTTAGAATCATATTTTTCTGGAGGTATCGCACTATCGCAATAATCAAAATGCAAGAGATACCATAATTCAAACTTTGGGTTAGAGTAGGCAATTTCAAAACCTTTATTTTTAGCGCTAGATAGGGCAGAATTAAAATCTTGTAATGTCCAAGAATCCCGATCGAATACACACCAAACTCGATCGTAATCCCCATCTTCATCATTTAATTGACTTGCATAATCAACCAATTGACTAAGATTTCGTCCCAAACCTTTTACTTTAACCACATCTTTAGGCACACGAAAGCTTCTAAAATAGTTAGGTTCTGTTTTTGTTCCTTCACAAACGATTAGAAATCTTTGTTTAAGTTTTCTGGTATCCTGTTTCCTCTCATATTTAGGGCTGCGGGACTTTCTTTTTTTAGTCATTAGAGTTCATGACATAACTTAGATCGCCAAGATAGGGGATTGCACCATATCTTCCTTTAATATAGTCACTTTCAAACCCAGCATCATTCCGGACTTTATATTCTGCCAGAGAATATAAATCCGTAGCTCCATATCTATTCTTTTCTGTAAACCAAATTTGGTCTCTGCGGAATTTTTTATAGCTCAACAAGTGAGTATCATGGGTGATAAATATAAGTTGAGCATTATTTGGGTTATTATCTTTTGAGTTAAACAGTTCAAAAATCCCCAAGCTAATCAGGGGGTGTAACCTAGCATCAAATTCATCAATAATCAACACTTGACTCTCCTTCAGAGCCATAATTAACCTTCCAGCTAGAGCAAATAACTTCTGTGTACCTTCAGATTCATGATGGTTCAAATTGAATTCTTCGATAGATGTAATATTGCCATTCTGATCAAAGATTGGGTGCTCAGTACCGACATAGACTCTTCGTTTTCCTTTCGCATTATCTGTTTCTATAATATCCTCTATAATACTTCTCAGTAGTAGCTGCTTTACACTTTTTTGTTCCTCATCTACTAAAATATCTCTGGGTTTTATTTTGATAGCATGTATCCCCAAGTCGAGTCTTTTAATCAATCCTTCAATATCATCACTCATTTCCTTATTTTCTAAGCAGCTTAATGTATATCTCATGTCCTCTGTGTCATTCAATCCAGAGACAAGGTTTATTTTTTTACTTAACCATTCTAGTATTTTTTCTGCCAAATCAACATTGAATTGAGAGCAAACAGAAAGATACAAGGCATTGGTTCGAGTTAACTTTTTTAGACTTTGTACTTGATATTTTTTAGATTGTTCTATTTTTTCTAAATCGCGAACAAACAGTTTTGTTTCTTTAACACTAGGAACATAATACAACCATTCAGATATTACTTTATCTTGAGTAACCTCAAAGCCATATCTGTATGTAGTTTTGTCCATAATGAAAACCAACTCAAACAATGATGGCTGTGTTTTCGTTTCCGTGCTGAGTCTAAACGGCTCTACCTTTATTTTTTCAGTACTCTGAGTTTCTTTTGATGAATTGATGATAAACCACTTCATAAAACCTAACGCTTTTACCAGATTACTTTTACCACTAGCGTTAGCTCCATATATTGCTGAACTCTTAAGCAGTTTTAGATTTTTATCGACACTAAAACTATTGTCTTCATTAATTGGTTTGTTTTTAGAGACGAGATTAGCCGCAACCATACTGAACGTGACAGGTTCTTTAAAAGATCTGTAGTTGCCAACACTAAACTCGATAAGCATGGGTGATTCTCGGTACTTCTATCAAAGATTGGAAAAAAAATCTCAAATCTTGTGTACTCACCATATTAGCCTATGAGTGACCTCCTCACCAAAGGAGCAAGGAAGTATAACGTTGCATCTTCTGGGTTTTACCCTATACTCTACGCTATAGCTAAGGCAAAAGGTAATGCCTGGAGGTTTGCTCAACAATGTTGTCATCCCAATCTGAACGCTTGTTGATTGGACAAGTGAAAGCCCAAAGCGGGGTTCCGATCAAGACAATTCGCTATTATGAACAGTTGGGATTGATTGCAGCAGTCGATCGCACAGAAGGCGGATTTCGCCTATTTTCGCCCCAGGTTCTATCTCGGTTGGCATTTATCCGGCGATCGCAGCATTTAGGCTTTAGTCTCCAAGAAATTAAGCAAATTTTACACATTCACGACCAAGGTGAACTTCCCTGCGAGCAAGTACGCCACAATATTAAGGTTAAAGTTACCGAGATTGATCGCCGCATTACCGAATTAAAACAGTTAAAACAAGAATTACTCGATTTAGTCCAAACCTCTCCCCAAGTCGATTCATCAGCAGCCCCCATTATTTGCCCCATTATCCAACAACCTCAAATCCCAGAGAAGAGATCTCCCAGATAAGAGGTGATACCTGTATCAGAACCCCCTATTCCCTATTTCAAGGTCGCTGAATATGGATTAAATTCGACATATTTTCAAACGTATCATCGTGGCTAATCACAAACAATTGCCGGAACGATTTGAGATTCCCAATTGCCTCCGCTAACTGTTGACGGCGCAAGCGATCCATGTTCGTCGTCGGTTCATCAAAAAAGGCAATATCCAAATCCGATAACGTCCGCAAAATAGCCAATCTCACCGCCAGAGCTGCACACATTTGCTCCCCTCCTGATAAGCTCTTAAAGTTGCGCTTATAGCCATCTTCTTGCACCACAATATCATAATCTTCGGTCCATTCCAGTGCTACATTTTGCCGATTCATCAGTTCCCGAAAAATTGAATCTGCTTCTTGGGAAATCTCGGCTAAATAGAATTTCGTAATCCGGGGTGAAGCTTGATTAAAGAAAAATCGAGCATCTTTAATAAATTGCCCGTTTCGTTTGGCTCTTTGCAATTCGACTACGGTTTGCTCTCGCTTCTTAGCAATTTCTCCTTTTTTCACTAAGGATTGACAAATTTCGGTTAATTCTTTGCGCTGGAATGAAAGAGTTGTTTCCAGTTGTGCCAAGCGATTATTCATGTTTTTTAGCTCTTGCTCGACTGGTTGGATTTCTGCTAAACTGTAGGTAGAATTAAGCCGATCCAGCTCAGTTTGTTGTTTCTGTTTAGCGATTTCCAGTTCTTCCAACTTTGCCCTAGTTTCCGCCAATTTCTGTTGTCGCTCTTCTAGGGTTTGCGCTTCTTTATGCGATTGAAGATAGAGCAAATAGCCAGCGGAATGCTCTTGTTTGAGCTGTTCTACTTGGGCGATCTCTGCTTCAAGGGTTTCAAAATTAGCCAGTTTCTCATTGAGTCCATCAATAGCGTGCTGAATCTCTCGTTTTTCCTCTGTCAATTTCTGCCATTGCTGTTCAAAATTGGGGGAACGAGCAAGTTGTTGTTCGAGAATATGACGTTGCGCTCTAGGGTTGGCAAGCTCTTGCAGGCGATCGCCAATTTCATGCGACTCTAAATTCAACGCTTCTTCTCCGTCAATTTTACCCTCTAAGGCGATTAAGCGCGATCGCAGTTCCTGCCCTTCCTGCTTCAATTCCTCTTCCTGTTTGCGCTTATCGGATAAATTTTTAACTTCCGCCCGACATTGATACGCCAGTTCCAATTGCGATCTTAACTGCTCGCATGTTGCCGTTAATTCCTGCTCGTTCACCTGTTGCTGTAAGTCAGCACTCATCTGATGAAGTCGCTCTAAACTCTGATCCTGGCAATGTTTCCCCGCATCAATCACGGTTTGCACGTCTGGATCTAGGGAGGGTAAAATGGGCTGAAGTTGCTGATAATACGATTGTTGTTGTTCCCCTAAATCGATTAACGTCTCAATTTCCTGAGCAAACTGCTCGGCAGCCGCCACCCTACTGAGTTGAGCTTGATACTTTTGCAACTGTCCCTCTAACTGCGGAATTTGAGCCACAGAAGGCTCTAAGGCTTCTAGGCGATCGCCTTCCTGTTTCACCTCATTTAACCGCTCTAAACACTTATATAACTGCTGCTCCGTGCCTTCCTGCTCCCGCCTCCAATCCCGTATCGCTTGCAGTTGAGTTTTCAGGTTTTCCCGTTTCTCTTCTAATCGACTTTGCTCTTCTACCGCAGCCACTAACTCTTCAATTTTCCGTTCGGCAACCTGACAACTCTCCCGTTGCATCTCCACTTTCGTTAACTGATGCTGGACTTTGTACAAATCTTGTCCTTGTTTCTCTTTTTCTCGCAACAGTTTCTGTTGCATTTTCTGCATTTTTACCCGTTCCTTTAACTGAGCTTCTGCTTGTTCATACGCATGATAACTGGCTTGATTTTCCTCACATTTTTGGGCACTCTCTTGGGCTTGCTGATAAGCTTTTTCTCGATGATAGCAATCTTGACCGATCCCTTGAAACTCCGCCTCTAACTGTTGGAGATTGCGGGTACAGTGTTCCACCTGTTGCTGATGTTGCTTAAACTCGCGTTCTTGTTGCTCTAGAGTTTTCAGTCGCTCAATAACCGTCTGTTTCTCTGAGTCCCCTTGCTCTAGCAACTCATTGATCTCTTGATGCCGATCTTGGAGTGTTTGCCAATCTTCCAATTGCAGATCGAATCGCTCTAAATGCT
>NZ_CEZBFX010000025.1:0-48755 GCF_982964205.1 Roseofilum sp.
ATACTGGAAACCAAAGGCTATTCTATAAATCGGGATGACAGGATTTGAACCTGCGACATCCTGCTCCCAAAGCAGGCGCGCTACCAAGCTGCGCTACATCCCGGATAAACCTGATTGTATTATAACCCATAAAAGTGAGGTTTGGCTAGAGTCAATGCAATTGGAAGATCTATTTTCCAGACTGCATTCATTGAGCCTAAGTTGAAAACCTAGTGTTCTTGCATTGCCTATTGCTATAGTGCCTATGGTCTCCCCTTCTTAGTTTGGATACCAAAACATCCCCTTAATGCCTTCTGGATCTTGGAGAAAACCCAGGCTGCGGTAAAATTCAACCACATGAGGATCGGCAAACAAGGTAATGTTACTAATATCTTCACTGCGGAGTTTCTTAATCGTATGTTTCATCAGGGCTTTGCCTAGACCTTTACCTTGGAAGGTTGGATGAACGACGACATCCCAGAGAGTCGCATTAAAGGCATGATCCGAGGTTGCCCTAGCAAAGCCAATCAAGCGACGATGGTTGCCTCGTAAGTCCCACATCGAAATGACCAGAAAGCTGTGTTCGATCGCTTTTTTGACTTTCCGCAAAGGACGGCGAGACCAGCCCACCGCATCACATAGCTCTTCGAGTTCATATAGGTCGATGTTCCGATTCGTGCTAAATACAATACGGGAGATTTTGCCCGAATCGCTCTTAATATCCAGCGTAGCAAAATCTTCCAGTGCTTTCGCTGGACTGGTTGTTATCGGAGTATCCGAGCTGCTAAACAAGCTTTTCCAAAAACCCATGCAGGTGTGATTGAAGTAGTCAAAGTTAAATAAACAATATTAGCTTAGTATATCTCCCATAATCTTTTCCTTCTATTATGGCTCAGGGTTTAAAATCCTCTACCTTAGAACTGCTCAAACGCTTTAACCGGGCGTTCCCCCAATTCTATGAACAGTTTGTCAGTTCTGACATCCAACTCCAAAACCTGAAGCTGGCCTATCAACTCTACAAAACCCAGAAAGCTGTGATTGAAGTACGCTCTGAGAGCGCCAAAAGCGCTCTCCATTTTGCTTATCGTAATCAGTCCTTCCTGTTGAGTGACATTTTTGGGGTTCTGGCTGCCTATGGATTAACGATTCATAGCCTCAGTCTCTATGGTCAAATTCATGCTCCGATGCTAGTGTTCATCAAGTTGGTGGTCTCTAGAGGAGGAAAGGCACTACTGGAGAAAACGGCGGAAAATGTCTGTCGAGCCATTCAGGAGGCCTTAGCGGGCCATTTTGAGGTGGAGGAAATGTTGGCCGTCGAGTTTAACCTAGATGCGGGGTTAGAACAGGTGGATACGGAGTTTTATGTCGATCCGGTGTTCCATCTACCTGCCTTACTAATTGAAGCGGATAATCAGCCAGGATTGTTTTATAAGGTTATGTATGCCATTTGGCAAGAGGATTTATTGGTCGTTAATGCCAATCTTTTGGTTTGGAGGGGACGCACTCGCCTAATTCTCTACTTGCTTGGGCCCAATGAAAGCTTGATTCCGGAATATCTGGGTCAGAAGATTGCTGAAAGTGTGAAGCAGCGGTTATTGGGCGATCTCAATTAATAGGGAATAGGGAATAGCTAATGGGTCATCATTAAAATTTTCAATTGGATCGGAGTAGGACATGGTTCAAGATAGGATAGGAGTATGGCAAAAATCGATATCCTTGGCGTTTCCCATACTTATGAATTAACTGCACCTAAACCGGCAAATCCAACGTTGGTGTTTGTTCATGGCTGGTTGTTGAGTCGGGCCTATTGGTGGCCTTTGGTTGATCAACTGCGATCGCACTATCAATGTTTGGCCTATGATTTGCGTGGCTTTGGTGAATCGGATGCTAGACCTCGTTCACCCATACATGAGGGTGAGCTGATTTTGGGATATACTCCCAGCGATTATGCAAAGGATTTGGGTATTCTTCTGGATCAATTGGAGATTGAGAAGGCTTGGCTGATGGGCCATTCCCTGGGGGGTACGGTGTGCCTATGGGCAGCTTCTCAGTTGGGAGATCGCATTGAAGGGGTGATTTGCCTCAATTCTGGGGGCGGTATTTACTTAAAAGAGGAGTTTGAACGATTCCGCTCTGCTGGGGCCCAGTTGGTAAAAAGGCGGCCTCGGTGGTTGGCGGATATGCCTTTGCTCGATTGGCTCTTTACTCGCTCTCAGGTGTCCCAACCCCTATCGAGAGTTTGGGGAAAACAACGGTTAGTTGATTTTGTCAGTGCCCAATATGAAGCTGCATTAGGTGCTTTATTAGATTCGACTACAGAGGAGCAAGTTCACCGTTTACCTCAGTTGGTGGTTCATCTGCAACAGCCCGTTTATTTTATTGCGGGCGCTGAAGATAAGGTGATGGAACCTCGCTATGTGAGACATTTAGCCAGTTTTCATCAATTGTTTCGCTCCGGATCTGACAATGTGGTGGAAATTGCCAATTGTGGGCATTTTTCGATGCTGGAAGCGACCGATCGGGTAACGGAGCAGATCGATCGCTTGATTCAGACTGAGGAAGTCGGCGATCGCCTAGCGAGTTAAGGTTGAGGAGGATGGACTATTCCCCATTCCCTACCGAGTAGCGGTATAGAGCATTTGGAGTTTAGATAAGTCCATCCGCGATTGTACTCCTAAAGTTAAGGGAGAGCGATCGCCGACTTCCCAATGGGCAGCCGCTGCACACGCAATCATTGCCGCATTATCAGTACAATATTTCATCGGTGGAAATAGCACCTCTAGATTATGCTCCTCTCCAGCACTCTTGAGGAGTTGGCGTAATCCCCGGTTTGCTGCCACTCCTCCACCAATGGCGATCGTCGATAAATTATAGTCAAGAGCAGCTTTAACTGCCCGTTTCGTCAGTGCTTTAGCGACTGTTTCTTGGAAACTCGCCGCTAGGTCAGCAATGGGTAAATTAGGATCGGAAGCCTTGAGTTGATTCACCAGGCGCATCACCGCCGTTTTTAACCCACTGAAGCTACAGTCATAGGGATGATATCCTCCTTTGGGTAAGGAAATTCTGCCTTCTGGTAGGGAAAAAGCTTGCGGATTACCTGTTTTAGCCAATTGGTCAATAATGGGGCCTCCAGGATAGCCGAGTCCCAATAAACGGGCGACTTTATCAAAGGCTTCTCCAGCCGCATCATCGCGGGTTCTTCCCAGGGTCGTATACTGGCCGCATTCGTGAACCTGGATCAGGCTGGTGTGACCTCCAGAAACGAGCAGACAGAGGAAAGGGGGTTTTAAGTCGGGGTTGGTGAGATAGGAGGCGTAGATATGGCCTTCGAGGTGGTGAACGCCAATAAAGGGTTTGTTGTGCAGCAGGGCTAGGGTTTTAGCTGCCGTAAGGCCTACTAATAAGGCTCCGACTAAACCTGGGGCACAAGTGGCGGCGATCGCATCAATTTCTGACCAAGACAATTCAGCCTCTTCTAGGGCTGCGGCGATCGCCTCATTCACCGTTTCTAGATGACGGCGAGAGGCCACTTCTGGCACAACTCCCCCATACTGGCCATGCTCGGCCATCTGTGAAGCGACAAAATTACTCAGAACGTTACAATTTTTTACAATTGCTACAGAAGTTTCGTCACAACTTGTTTCAATAGCTAGAATCGTTGCCATTGCCTGCTACCTTGTTCTCAGGGAAAAAGCTATTTTGAACCCTCCATAGGAATTTAGGGTTCAGAATAGCCAATTTTAGAGACTTTTTGAAGCTTAATCTTTACTGAGTCTCTCAAGTCCAGTATGATTGGCTTTCATAGAGCCTTTGGTTTCTTTGTAACATAATTTTTGCACTTCGTAACAAAAGGAAACACTTCCATGCGACGATTGCTTGTTCTGGTTTTAATGTGTTGTTTGTGGCTGGGCTTTGTTCCCCCCGCTTCTGCGGATTTAGCAAACTTGGTTCCCTGTAGTGAATCTCCCGCTTTTCTGCAACGGGCTAAAGCAGCTAGAGCCACCACCGATGATCCCCAATCTGGGGCCAAACGATTTGAGCGCTATTCTGAAGCCCTCTGTGGTGACGATGGCCTTCCCCACCTGGTGGTTGATGGTCGTCTTGACCATGCTGGAGACTTCATTATCCCCAGCTTACTCTTTCTTTATATTGCCGGTTGGATTGGTTGGGTAGGTCGTGCTTACCTAATTGCTATCCGTGGCGAGAAAAATTCTGAAGAGAAAGAAGTGGTTATCGATGTTCCTCTAGCAATTAAATGCATGATCTCTGGCTTTGCTTGGCCTCTGGTCGCAGCCAAAGACATGATGAGCGGAGAAATGTTCGCCAACGATAACGAAATTACGGTTTCACCCCGTTAAGAATCGAGTTCTAAGTCTGTGTTTTGTTTTGGAGTCTTCACATGGAAGGTTTACTTAAGTATCTGTCCACAGCTCCAGTTTTGATTATGTTATTGCTAACAGTCACGGCTGGAATTTTAATCGAATTTAACCGTTTTTACCCCGACTTACTTTTTCATCCGATGTAAGACAGAGGGCATACTCACCTAGCAATTTGCTGTGTTGGGAAGGAAAAATTGAATTAAATGGTTACGCCTTTGGCATTACTCCAAAGGCGTTTTTTGATTAGCGATAATAGATAGGCAAAAGTCTATGTTTTGTACAAGGTATTGAGTATTCCACACTTATATAGCAGCAAAGGAGTTGGTTAGGACAGTTAGATGATGGTTTAAGGCAATAGGCAACAGGCACGAATCGCAATAGAAAATGTCCTAACTCTCCCTTTCTCTGCTATATAAGTGTGTGTAGCGCTTTAATTGTTGCTCAACCGGAGGTAAACGTTAAGATTATGGCTAAAAAGAGAAAAAAAATATGGGTTTACAGTCCTGCCAAGCTACCTAAGCCAAAAGTACCAGAAGCCGAAAAAAAACTTATTTTAGAGAAATGTAGTCAGTTCATTGAATCTGAACTTAAACCCAAATGCATCACCTCCGAGTCTAACAATCCTTTTTTCCGCCTTGTGGATATTTTTGGCAAATGGTATCGAAACTTTTTTCATTTTTATGCAGTTTACGATTCTCTCGACCCAGATAGCCCTAAACCCTCGTTTGAAAAACGATTTACTCGCCTAGAATATGTCGCACCGGATCGGTTTAACATTGCTTACATGAGACATAGTGTTTCGATAGAATCAGAACAACTGAGATTCTTCAACCCTATTAATAGAAAACTTCCTCCTGATGGTAAATTCATAATCGACCCAACCCAAGAAAATAGAAGTGTTTAAAGATAGCCAAAATAGCTCACTCGCTAGATTGAGTTTTTTGTTTACTCTTCCCATTCCCCCACCCAGAGTGCTTGGTGCTGTATTAATTCAGGCAAAGAGGAAAGAAATGCCCCACCGGGCCAGTTCCCTGACCGATATCTAAACTCCATTTCAGGGCTTCGGTAACGTAGTTTTTCGCTTGACGGACAGCATCTGAGATTGAGTGACCTGTGGCTAGATTAGCAGCGATCGCCGCCGAAAGGGTACATCCCGTTCCATGGGTATTAGAGGTATCGATACATTCGGTTTCCAGCACTGTGATTTCCCGATCGTCAAGTAGCACATCTACCCCCCGTAATTCTCCAGTCATTCCACCTCCTTTAATCAAAACTGCCTGCACTCCAGACTGCCACTTCAGGGTTTCGGCTGCTTCCTTCATGTTCTCTATAGAGCTGATTTCTACACCGGTTAGCAACTGGGCTTCATAGCGGTTTGGAGTGACCACAGTCGCTTGGGGGATCAGTTCCTGTTGCAAAGTTTCCACAGCTTGACGATCGATCAGCCGGTCACCACTGCGGGAAACCATGACTGGATCGACCACGAGGGGATGCAGATCCAGCGATCGCAGGCGATCGCTAACCGCCTGCATAATTTCAGCATTCAGTAACATCCCCGTCTTCACTGCCTGAACCCCCATATCCCCAACCACTGCCTCCAGTTGAGCCAGCACTGCTTCTGGAGACAAAGCATCCACCCGGTTAACGGCTAAGGTATTTTGGGCCGTGACACAGGTGAGAGCTGACGTACCATGGACACAGTGAAACGCCAAAGTGCGTAAATCAGCCTGAATACCTGCGCCTCCCCCACTATCCGATCCGGCGATCGTTAGTACAACCGGGATGTTAGAGTTCATCAACTTTCCCTTTTAGTTTCTCGGTGGACGGCGACGTTGAAGGAAATCAGGAATATCTAACCCTTTCGGTTGAGCTTGGGGATTCACAGGAGAGGAATCCGGAGGAGGAGCAGCAGCAGGGGCAGGAGTAGAGGTAAACGAGGATTGATAGACATTGGGATTGGGGCGCTGCTGTTGTACCGTGTTAGACGGCTGGGATTCTCCAGTAAAGCCAGTTGCAATCACCGTAATTCGGATTTCCCCTTGCAATCTCTCATCAATTACCGCTCCAAAAATAATATTGGCATTGGGATCAACTGCTTCGTAAATCACTTCAGCCGCCGCATTCACCTCAAATAAGGTTAGGTCACTACCGCCCGTAATATTAAGAACCACACCTTTCGCGCCATCAATGGAAGACTCGAGTAAAGGAGAGGAGATAGCGGAGATTGCCGCCTCTCTCGCTCTCGACTTCCCAGAGCCGCCACCAATACCCATCAGCGCCGATCCTGCATCCGCCATCACCGCTCTGACATCCGCAAAATCCACATTCACCAGCCCCGGAACTGTAATAATATCTGCAATTCCTTGTACCCCTTGACGCAGAATATCATCGGCTACCGTAAACGCTTCCTGCATCGGCATTTGTTCCGAAACCACCGACAACAACTTATCATTCGGGATAATAATCAAGGTATCCACCCGACTCTTAAGGGCTTCAATCCCCTGCTCCGCTTGACTCATCCGTCGCCGACCTTCAAACATAAAAGGGCGAGTCACCACACCCACGGTTAGTGCCCCGACCTCCTTGGCTACTTCTGCTACCACAGCCGAAGCACCTGTACCCGTACCGCCTCCCATTCCAGAGGTAATAAACACCAAATCCGAGCCTTCTAGAGCCGTCGCCAGTTCATCACGGGATTCTTCCGCGGCCTTTTGTCCGATCGCCGGATTTCCTCCTGCACCCAATCCACGGGTTAACTTTTGACCAATTTGCAGTCGATTCAGGGCGGCTGAACTGACCAACGCTTGAGCATCCGTATTAATTGACCAAAACTCAACCCCTGACACTTCATTAATGACCATGCGGTTGACCGCATTACCGCCGCCACCCCCGACACCAATCACTTTTATTTTGGCCACACTACTGGGGATAATATTTTGGTGTTGATCCTCATCACTTACCATCTGTTGATGCCCTTTAAAATTAGAAGACGAGACTCCAGCATTCTTAAACGGATTCCCTGAATCGACTGCCGTCGAAGCATTAGATTGACTATCGCGATTAGAGTTGAGGGGGACATTCCCCAGCATCTGATTGGGAGGTGTCATGGGCAGTTGCTTTACACAATAAATATCAATAAATGTATAGTATCAAGAGGGTTAAGGAATCACATCGCCACTTAGGTAGACATAAACTGCACCCAAGCGCTCTATCCCTCACCCATAACATTCTGCTGATGGGGGTTTTATCCCTTTCGTTGAACCTCAAGCCAGGGTCCTGGCTCATTCAGCATACCATGCGATCGTAGCTTGTCATCATTGGTTCAGACGCTCACATTCATGAACTGACCAGGGAAATGGGGAATCGCTACCAGAAGTTTATCAGAATTCTCCAGAAAAAACGTTAAGTCTTCACCTAAAATTTAGGGTTAAATGGAGTTGATGAAGATTTCATCTGAATTGAGGGAGCGTCTGGATTTCTCAGATCGATATAGTTCATTTGCCGAGGATCGAGCTGCTGAGGGAGCTGTCGCATTTGATCGAGAACTTTCAATTGCTTAGAGAATTGGGGGGTATAGACTCCCAGATGCACTTGTCCTAATTCCGTGGTGAGGATGAGATTTTTCGGATCTTCCCAGTTCAGCTCGCTAATTTGAACGGGAGATTCCTTGAGCGCGGCATAAGCTTGGGCCCAGTAGGACTGATAATGGACGAGCGGGCCGATAATTTTTAGGGTAGGCAGAGGAAAGGACGTTAACTCGGTATAGTTCTTCATCGGCATCCAGATTCCTTGTTCATCAATTAAGCCTACAGTTTGGCTTTGTCGAGACTTGATGGCGATCGCCACGGGAAACCGTTCACTGACTTCAATGGTTAATCTGAGGGGAAACAACTGCCGAGTCACCCGTGCTTGAGCGACCGGTCCTTTTGCTTTCAAGGTCTGGGCAATTTTATCCGGTTGGAGTCGAAAGACCAATTGGGGATACTGAATGGGTAAAATCTCTCGTAAGGCTTCTGTGGTTACTAATTCATTACCCGTAATCACCACTTGTTCCGGCTCGCGGATCGCCCAATTGGGCTGAGTCAGTAACCATCCTCCTCCATAGGCGATCGCCCCAACCGCCACCGTTTGCCAAAGGGTTTGCAGCACCTTCAACCGTTGTCTCTGGCGGAGTTGTTTGCGTCTTTCGATTAATTCCTGTTTAGAAATCGGTTGAATAATGGTCATTGCTTTAATCGGCAATAGGCAGTAGGGACTTAGGGCTTCAGAGATAGTTTATAAACTTCTGGGCCATTGGGATAAAGGGCTTTTCCCCTCGATTGAGAGAACGCTTAAATCTGTTTTGACTGCAACCACTCCTGATTCAAATAATTCCCCCATTCCTTGGCCAATTGTGCATCTGTGAAGGGGATTTTCACCGGTTCGGTGTTCCCTTTAACTTGTAAGGCTAAAAAAACAGTTTTTCCTTGGGGGGGTTCATCCCTAGACGCGACTTCACCATCAACCCAAAGTTGAAGGTCTTGTAGGTCATTCAGAACTAAAGTTTGGCAGTTGATTAGCCCGGAGGCTGTCGGTTGACCCCAAGTTAATTGGTCTCCTTTTTGCCCTAAGGCTGCATAAATATCATATTTAGAGCGTTCAAATCCTTTAGCCCAGTCTTCATAAACTTGTAATTTTTGATATTCTCGCCACCCAGCCCAGGTTAATCCAATAAATACAGTCAATAAAGGTAACCAGAGTAAACCTCGTTCCATAATCTTTCTCGTTTATCATTGGTTTCAGTTCAAAGGATTTTTGGGCGATTCCTCCGGAAAGCTTCGCTTTCATGTTGGCGACAGCCAAAACCCCCACAGGAAAAGAATCATTAAAGATCCGGTAAGATGGGCCCAAATCCCCAAGGGGATAAGTTATGGTTGTAAGAGCGCTCACCTAACTTCTACTGCTGGAGCTGTTAAGTACCACCCAATTATTGATGGTGTCAGCCATGAAAAAATTTCTACTCCTCTGCTTATTTATTTTTACATTAGGGTTTGCCCTATTCAAGGCTGAAGGATTGGCCACTCAAGGAAACTATCAATCTATTATCCTTGATTTTCGCGAAGAGCGAGCTAACCAAATCCCGGAATGGGTGCAAATCCTCACTCAAGACTATGGTACGGTTCCTCGGCTCAATAGTGAATTTTCTCTCCAGGATCATGTTTATGTGCTGGAGGGCGATCGCCTGTTGTTAGAGCAACTGCACCAGAGCGATCTTAAGGACTATACCGAAAGTATTGAACCCAATTATATTTATCAAGCGACTGAAATCCCCAACGATCCGGATTATGCTAAACAGTGGAATCTGCGAAGCATTAATATGGAATCCGCTTGGGATGATACGAAAGGCCATGGGATAACGGTGGCCGTGATTGATACCGGAATTACGAAAGTGCCGGATCTCAAGGAGACAAAATTTACTCAGGGCTATGACTTTGTAAACGATCGCATCGAAGCCAATGATGATGCCGGTCATGGGACCCATGTAGCGGGAACGATTGCCCAATCGACGAATAATGGATATGGAGTGGCTGGAATCGCCTATGAAGCCAAGTTAATGCCCCTGAAAGTATTAAGTGCAAGTGGTGGTGGGACGGTAGCTGATATTGCCGAAGCGATTAAGTTTGCAGCCGATCATGAGGCGGATGTGATTAACCTCAGTTTGGGGGGAGCAGGTGAAAGTAATTTGCTCAAAGAAGCGATCGATTATGCCTATGACAAAGGTGTAGTTGTCGTCGCAGCGGCCGGAAATTCTAATCAAAATGCCGCCAGTTATCCGGCTCGCTATCCCCATGCGATCGGGGTTTCTGCCCTCGATCCCTCTGGAGTCAAAGCTCCCTATTCTAACTTTGGGGCTGGGGTAGACCTGTCGGCTCCCGGAGGTTCGGAAGCGGGTAAAATTGTGCAAAATACCATCGATCCCCAAACTGGAAAACCGGTTTTTGAAGGTTATCAAGGAACTAGCATGGCTGCGCCCCATGTGGCCGGAGTTGCGGCTTTAATTAAGTCGGTAGGTGTAGAAGACCCCGAAGATGTGCTAAAAATCCTCAAAGAATCCTCTCGCAGTGTAGAAGAAGACCCCCTCAATCATTTTGGTGCAGGTCAATTGGATGCAGGTGCAGCGGTTAAACTAGCCGTAAAAGGTCAAATTACATTCAAAGACTTCTTCCGTTGGCTGCGCGATAATGGCTATCTGAATCCTCGCTTCTGGATCGATGGTGGTGCGATCGCCTTAATGCCGAAAATTGCCATGGTACTCGGTTCCTATCTCCTTGCTTGGCTCTTACGGAACTATTTCCCCTTTGCTTGGAGTGGTTCGTTAAGCATGGGTTTAGTTGCTGGAAGTACGGGCGTATTTTTCCTCAGAGGATTGTATCTCTTTGATATTCCCCAATGGCCGTTCCGGATGATGGGCAGTTCGATCGCTGAATGGGGCAATGTGATTAGCGGGAGTCCCTTACTTAACCCTATTTTCGCTAGTGTTTTGATTCCCCTAATCTTGGTGATTGGGCTGTTGGGACATCCCTCTGGAAAATGGCTGGCGATCGGGATAAGCTTAGGATTTGCCAGTTTCCTCGCCATCAGCGCCATTACTGACCCGGCAATGCTTTGGCTCGGATCGGGTTGGGTGGCTCAACTGTTCCTAGGGGTAAACGCACTGTTGTGTTTTGCCCTTGCTCGTTTAGCCATGACTGGAGAAGGAAAAACCGCATGAGTTTAACTGTCAATGGGGTGATTGAACATAAACCCATGGGCCCAGGAACTTGGGCCTTAGTCACGGATGGGACGACCTATGAACTCAAGGATGCTCCCGATGAAATCAAACAATCTGGACTTCAGGTTAAGGTTGAAGGCTCAATTCGTGAGGATGTCATGACCCTGGCGATGATTGGGCCGGTGTTAGAAGTTCATTCCTTTGAACTGTTGTAACCGTTGTCCTCCTGTCGGTAAAAATGTCTATTGGCGATCGCCATTTTGGGCGATCGCTTCATACAAAATGATCAAAAGACGCTTCTTTCTCCAACTCATGGCAACCCTATCTGGTTCTATTGCCGTGGGAAAAAATATGACCGGTTGTTCAGCAGTCAGTTCTCCAGTTTCCCCTACTCCTACCCCTTCTATGAGTTCCAATTCTTCTTTTTTCATGCCCGATGAAGGCGAACCTCATTTATGTACTTGGATGGCGTTTAGTGCCAGCCCAGATATCTGGGGACGGGAAGATTTTCGCTATGTGCAGGACGATCTAGCCAGAATTGCCAATGCGATCGCCCAATACGAGCCGGTGAAAATGTTAGTTCGAGAAGAAGATTATAAGATTGCTTTGGCTAAATGTGGCTCGGATGTGGAGTTAATCGTTACTGAATTAGACGACCTCTGGATGAGAGATACGGGCCCGGTTTTTGTCCTCGATGAAGAGGGTCAAAAAGCAGGAATTGATTTTAATTTTAATGGTTGGGGCAATAAACAATACCACGATCGTGATGCCCAAGTTGCAGAATTTGTTGCCGAACAAGCCGGAGTCCCCATCATCAACACAGAACTGGTGTTTGAAGGCGGAGGCATCGAAGTCGATGGTCAGGGCAATGCCATTGTGACGGAAAGTTGTATTATTAACGATAATCGCAATCCGGGCTGGAGTAAAGAGGATTGCGAAATGGAATTAAAAGCTTTATTGGGACTGCGTAAAATTATATGGCTTCCCGGTATTCGAGGGGCGGATATTACGGATGGGCATACGGATTTTTACGCTCGTTTTGCTCGTCCTGGAGTCGTGATTGCTGGGTACGACCCCAACCCAGACTCTCCCGACCATGAGGTAACCGAACGGCATTTAGAGATCCTCGAATCAGAAACAGATGCGGATGGAAATGAGCTAGAAGTTGTTGTTCTGGAAGCGCCAACAAAAATTAGAGGGGGATATGATTGGGATGACTTTGCGGCCGGATATATTAACTTTTACGTGGTCAATGGTGCGGTGATTATCCCTGAATTTGGCGATCGCCAAGCAGATCGCAATGCAAAGGAAACGTTGGAAGAGTTGTTTGGCGATCGTGATATCGTACAGCTCAACATCGATAATATTGCCGCCGGAGGCGGGGGAATTCACTGCACGACTCAGCAAGAACCCTTGGTTTAAGAAGCATATCTAAAGAGTTATTCTTCCATACGCTCTCTCAGATCAGATGGCAAGCTTGCGTCAGTGAAGTCAGCACGACTGAATTTAGCTCTATTTAATGATTGCTCCACTGAGGTTAGCTTCACTCAAATTGGCTTCACTGCAATTGGCTCTCCAGAGATTAGCACCCCAAAGATAGACTCCATTGAGGTTAGCCCCACTGAGGACGGCTCCACTAAGATTGGTGCCCCAAAGGTTAGCCCCACTGAGGTTAACACCACTGAGATTAGCTCCACTGAGATTGGCTTGTATCAATACCGAAAACGCCTATGAATTCATTCTATTTTTATGGTAAAGGTTTAGACACTAAAAAGATCGGGGGCATTTTAAATCCTCCCGACCTCTGGGTAATGGTTTAGAGGTTAATTGATTTACAGCAACTTCCGCACGTCGGAGACTTGGCCGGAGATTGCCGCAGCGACAACCATTGCGGGACTCATCAGTAAGGTGCGACCAGACGAAGACCCCTGACGACCTTTAAAGTTGCGGTTTGAGGAAGAGGCGCTCATTTGATCCCCTTGTAGTTTATCGGGGTTCATGGCTAAACACATAGAACATCCAGCGTTGCGCCATTCAAACCCGGCTTCGGTAAAGATTTTATCTAAGCCTTCTGCTTCGGCTTGTTGCTTGACGACTTCCGATCCAGGCACCACAAAGGCTTTGACTTGAGAGGCGACTTGATGACCTTGGGCAAATTTAGCGGCTTCTCGCAGGTCAGTGAGGCGACCATTGGTACAACTACCGATAAAGCAGACATCGATGGGGGTTCCGGCGATCTCCTTTCCGGGTTCGAGTTGCATATATTGATACGCTTCTTGGGCTAAGAAACGATCGCTATCGGGTAGACTTTCTGGAGTCGGAACCACTTCATCCACACCAATACCTTGACCGGGTGTAATTCCCCAAGTCACCGTAGGGGGAATCTCTTCAGCGTTGAACACCACCACATCATCATACTCAGCATCGGCATCCGATCGGATACTTTGCCACCATTGCACCGCTTTATCCCAGTTTTCTCCTTGGGGGGCAAACTCCCGTCCTTGCAGATAGTCAAACGTCACCCGATCGGGGTTTACATACCCACATCGTGCCCCTCCTTCAATCGACATATTGCAGATCGTCATCCGCTCTTCCATCGACATCTGTTCTAGGGTCGTTCCGGCATACTCATAGGCATAGCCTACGCCCCCTTTCACGCCCAATTTGCGGATAATGTGAAGGATCGCATCTTTGGCATAAACCCCCGGACGTAGGCTTCCATTGACTTCAATGCGGCGCACTTTGAGCTTCTCCAGAGCCAAGGTTTGGGAGGCTAGCACATCTCGCACTTGGCTGGTTCCAATCCCAAAGGAGATCGCCCCAAATGCTCCATGAGTTGAGGTATGGCTATCTCCACAGGCGATCGTCATGCCCGGTTGCGTCATCCCTTGTTCGGGGGCGATCACATGCACAATACCCTGGTTACCCGAACCCACATTATAGAAGCGAATCCCATGCTCTTGGACACTCGTTTCTAAGGCTTGCATCATCTCTTCTGCCAACGGATCTGCGAAGGGTCGAGCCTGGTTGTCTGTGGGCACGATATGATCGACCGTGGCAACGGTGCGATCGGGAAATAGTACCTGTAAATTTCTCTCCCGCAGCATGGCAAACGCTTGAGGACTGGTAACTTCATGGATGAGATGCAGTCCAATAAACAGTTGAGTTTGTCCAGAAGGAAGTGTACGAACCTTGTGGTTGTTCCAGACTTTATCAAATAGCGTGCCCTTGCTCATAGTCCATCGTAGCGCTAGGCGCTGGTAATCGGTAATGGGTAAACTGTTTTTTACCTTAGTTCACTGGCAGTTTATCATTTGATCCAGGGACTTGTATAGTCATTCACCTTAAGAAAAAGTAACGGAATCTAACTATTATGCGGATCATGTTAAAGTCCAAAATCCATCGGGCGACAGTGACTGAAGCTAATCTTAACTATATCGGCAGTATTACTATCGATCGCACTCTGATGGAGAAGGCTGATTTGTTGCCTGGAGAAAAGGTTTTAGTAGTCGATAATACCAATGGGAATCGTTTAGAAACCTATGTGATTGAAGGAGAACCGGACTCCGGTGCGATCTGCATCAATGGTGCTGCTGCACATTTGGTTCATCCTGGAGATATGATTACCTTGTTAGCCTTTGAAGTCACGGATGCAATTAAGTCTCCCATCAAGATTTTAGTGGATCAAAACAATACATTTGTAGAATTTCTATAGCGGTATGCGAGGTAATGGGTAATCCGTAATGAGTCATTAGCTATAGCTATCCCCTATTTTTTAAGAGGATTTGCGGATATTTCGATCGGGATACTCTTGGGGGGGAGTCTTGCGAACTACTTTTGGAGTCGATCCCTGTGGAATGTCTGGGGTGAGTTTGGGAAAGTTGGGAACTTGTAAAGAGGAATGCTGGAAGGGTTTGGCAGTAGGATTTACGTCAAAGGTAACGGGTTTTTGGGGTTGATTTGGAGGTGAAGTGAGTTCTGCGGAGGGGATAACTTCTGCTGGGTTTTGAGGCTCAAGAGGGGCTGTTTGAGGTGTAAATTGGTCTGGACTGGAGGGAGTGATGGGCTTGCGCTGAGAAACTTGGACTCGCAAGGGTTGGGGTTTTTCTAATAAGAGTGGGGTTCCGCGACGTTGGCGACGGTTGAGAGATGCTCGTTTATGGGCGTTGGGATTTTGCAGGCTTTTCCAGAGGACAAAGAGACCTCCCGATCCCAAGGCGATCGCTCCTAACCAGAGCCAGGATACAGTAGAGTTAACCTCTGGTTCCTCGATCTCTTCTATCGGTTCTGCTTCTTCTGTGACTTCTGCGATCGCCTCTTCGGGTTCGATCTCCCCAGGATTGAGTAGAATACTCAAAGCTTCATAACCGATACCGATCGCCAGCACGGCTAAAATGCTCCACACCAATAGGGTATGGTTTTGAAGGGGTTTCAGAATAAACTGGAGTCGGTTTGACCGTTGCTTTCCAGTAGAGCGATGAATGGATTTACGTGGATGAACCATAAATAGCTTCCCTGACTATACGTTGACCAGACCGACTCGCTTCGTGTCCGAAACTCATCTTACCCAATTTTGCGCAAATAGATCTGATGGGATGGGGGGATAGGGAGATGGGGGGATAGGGAGATGGGGGGACACGGAGAATCGGAGATATGGGGATATAGAGACGCGGAGAGACAGGGATAACGTCCTATTGCCTATTCCTCATTGCCTATTCCCTATTTACCGCTCTAGAGCAAATTCAATCAACTGATGCACCAATTCTGGGAAGGGAGTGCCCGTATTAGCCCAGAGTTGGGGGTACATGCTGGTGGAGGTAAATCCAGGTAGGGTGTTGATTTCGTTGATTAACACTTCTTGGGTAGACTCGATATAGAAAAAGTCTACTCTAGATAATCCGGAGGCATCTACGGCTTGGAAGGCTTGGATTGCCATATTTTGGATGCGATCGCTCACTTCGGAGGGTAAGTCAGCGGGAATGAGCAAATCGGCTTTTCCGGCGGTATATTTGGTTTCGTAGTCGTAGAAGTCGCTCTCAAAGGTGATTTCGCCAATAACGGAGGCTTTAGGATAGTCGTTACCCAGTACGGCACATTCGACTTCTCTAGCGGTAACTCCTGCTTCAATGATAATCCGGCGGTCATAACTGGCAGCGTTATCTAAGGCGCTTTCGAGTTCTTGGCGCGATCGCACTTTGGCAATACCCACCGAAGACCCCAAATTTGCCGGTTTCACAAAACAGGGATACCCAATTTCCGCTTCTATCTCATCGCAGAGTTTCGGAAAGACACAAGGATTTGACCAAACTTGAGCGCGAGTCACGGCTTTATATTTAACTTGGGCTAAACCCGCTTGAGCAAACACCATTTTCATGGCAATTTTATCCATACTCACCGCCGATCCGACGATGCCAGAACCCACATAGGGCACTTGCATCAGTTGCAGCAAGCCTTGAATTGAACCATCTTCTCCGTTCGGGCCGTGTAGAATGGGAAACCAAACGTCAATTTCGCTCACTTGGGAAGGAAACTCCCACAAACTTCTTCCTGGTGGGGTATCCGTGGATAAGGGCATACCAGAGTCTAGGACTTGAGTCGCGGTTTCTTGGGCATACCAGTAACCATCTTTACGAATATAGAAAGGAATGACTTGGTAGCGATCGCCATTTTCTCCGGTTTGCAGCGCTGTGGCGATCGCCTTTGCCGAAACAATGGAAACTTCATGCTCCCCGGAACATCCCCCAAACAATAGTCCTATCCGTTTCTGGCTCATAACCCTGGTTTCCTCTCCATATCAATAGCGAAGAGTTCATTATAACCTCCGGCTGTAGTGACTCAGGGACTTTCTCTTTCCCATCTGGGGGGTTCTGTCGATATCGTCATTAATTTTCCAGGAAAAGATCCGGCCCACTTTTCTGGCGTTGAGACTTTTTGGTGCCCTAATGCTGTGGAGTTAGGACAGAAAAAAATAGGGTGAGACGCGCTCACCCTATACCATACAGCATCAATAGGAAAAGAGAAGGAAAATCGTGAATTATTCTTTCGCCGCCATGGATAAGATTAAATCTACCATCCGGTTAGAATAACCCCACTCATTGTCATACCAGGAAACAATCTTAAAGAAGTTAGCATTTAATTCAATACCTGCACCGGCATCAAAAATACTTGAATGGGGATCGGAGGTGAAGTCCGTCGAAACGACTGGATCGTCTGTGTATTTCAAAACGCCTTTCATTTCACCTTCGGCAGCTTTCTTCATCGCTTCGCAGATTTCGGCGTAGCTAGTGGCTTTTTCGGTCTTGAAGGTTAAGTCTACGACTGAAACATCGGGAGTCGGAACCCGAAATGCCATCCCGGTGAGCTTGCCTTTAAGTTCGGGTAACACCAGGGTAACCGCTTTAGCCGCTCCAGTAGAAGCAGGGATAATATTTTGGGTGGCACTGCGTCCGCCGCGTAAATCTTTACGACTCGGACCGTCAACGGTGGGTTGAGTCGCAGTCATAGCGTGAACGGTAGTCATTAGGCCCTCTGCCAAGCCAAAGTTATCATTAATGACTTTAGCAACGGGAGCTAGACAGTTGGTGGTACAACTGGCGTTAGAAACGACCGTATGTTTCGAGGGATCGTAAGTTTGATGATTTACACCAACTAATAGGGTGGGGACTTTGTCGGGGTCTTTTTCCTTAGTGGGTGCAGAAATAACCACTCGTTTCGCGCCTGCTTGCAGGTGGGCAGAAGCTTTTTCATAATCGGTAAATAATCCAGTAGCTTCAACCACGAACTGCACACCGATATCGCCCCAAGGCAGTTCAGCCGGGTTTCTGACCGAATAACAAGGGATCTCTTTCCCATTGACCACGATCGCCCCTTCTTTGGCTTCGACTGTTCCCTTAAATGGCCCATGGGTGGAATCGTATTTGAGTAAGTAGGCAATACTTTCTGGAGGAACCAGGTCATTAATGCCACACACTTCAATTTCTGGATGGGCAACTGCCACCCGAAATACTAGCCGCCCAATACGACCAAATCCATTAATACCAACTTTCACTGTCATATTGACATGACTCCTGTAATCGAAATCGATAGGAAAACAACATTCCGCGATCTACTTTGGCACTTCCTCTTCTGAACCTGGGCTATGGCAAGAATGTTTTAAGCATTGATTCGGGAATAGGGAATAGGCAAGAGGCAATCTTCCCCATCTCCCTATCCCATCAGATCCTAGATTCTAATCAAGCTTCGGCCCGGCTGCGATAATTTCGGGTTCAGCAGTCTTAAAGCGTTTGAAGTTCTCAATAAACTTCTCGGCTAACTGGGTTGCTTGGCGATCGTAAGCTTTTGGATCGCTCCAGGTATTTTTCGGGTTGAGAATCTTCGGATCGACATTAGGAACGCTCTCCGGAATCAAAATCTTGAAGATTGGGTGAGGATAGAAGTTTACCTCTTTAAGATTTCCATTCAACGCCGCCCAAACCATATAGCGAGTATCTTGAATATCAAAGCGGTTACCCACACCATAGGGGCCGCCTGTCCATCCAGTATTAATCAAATAAACTGAGGTAGTGTCCTTGTGTTCTTCAAGGCGTTTGGCCAGCATTTCTCCATAAACCGTAGCTGACAGAGGTAGGAATGGTTTACCGAAACAAGCAGAGAATGTGGCTTCCGGTTCAGTTACACCGCGTTCCGTTCCTGCCAGTTTGCTGGTATAGCCAGACATAAAGTGATAAATCGCTTGCTCAGTGGTGAGTTTAGAAATTGGAGGTAGCACTCCAAACGCATCCGCAGTCAAGAAGATAACCGCATTAGGATGACCGCCAATACCCGGAATTTCCGAGTTAGGAATATAGTCAATAGGATAAGCGACACGAGTATTTTGGGTTAAGCGGTCATCGTCATAGTCTGGGACACGAGTTTCTTCATCAAGAATGACATTTTCTAGGAGCGCACCATAGCGGATGGCATTCCAAATTTCTGGTTCTTTTTCTCGTGACAGGCGAATGGTTTTGGCGTAGCATCCTCCCTCGAAGTTGAAAATGCCATCAGAAGACCATCCATGTTCATCATCTCCGATCAGGCGACGGCTGGTGTCGGCTGAAAGGGTGGTTTTTCCCGTTCCGGAAAGACCAAAAAACAGAGCAGTGTTTCCTTCATCATCCATGTTGGCGCTACAGTGCATCGGCAGCACATCGCGCTTGGTCATGTAGTAGTTCATGAAGGAGAAGGCCGATTTTTTCATTTCGCCAGAGTAAAACGAACCCCCTACAAGGATTAGTTTTTTCGCGAAGCTAACAACGATAAAAGCTTCACTATTAATACCGTCAATACCTGGATCGCCTTGTAAACCAGGAACAGCAATAATCGTGAAGTCGGCGTGATGACTTTCTAGTTCTTGAGCGGTGGGCCGGATGAACATCTGATGCACGAACATATTTTGGTAGGCTAGTTCGTTGATGATTCTCACGCTCATCCGGTAATTGGGATCTGAGCCAATATAACCGTCGAAGATGTAGAGGTCTTTGCCTTGAATGTAAGCGAGAACCCGTCTGTGGAGAAGGTCAAATTTTTCGGGAGATAAACCAACGTTGACCTTGTTCCAGTGAACTTCATCGTGAATGAAGGGTTCATCGACGATAAAGCGGTCATTGGGCGATCGCCCCGTATACTTGCCTGTTTCTACACAGAATGCACCATTGGCAGCCAAAACCCCTTCTTTTCGGGCTAGGGCATGTTCCAATAGTTTGGGAACTGCTAGATTTCGATACACCTGTTGGATATTACGAAAACCGAGTTCGTCGAGTCCGTAGTAGGGAGGACGTAGATGGGGCGCTCTGCTATTGGTTTCGGATGGGGTAGTGGCGATCGGTTTAATCGGAGTTTGAACCATAATCTAATCTCCTTAAATTCATATGACGTTACTTCTTTGTAAATCTTTGTGAATCCTTGCTTGATTCCTTCGATTTAGAAGATTCGACCTTTACTCTACCGTCAATCTTCAAGAATATTACATCCGCTTCCAATAAAAAATATGTCGAAAATTTACCGTTTTTATAGTTTGTTAAACTCATACTAAGAGAATAGTTTCTTAAGTCATAAAAGCCTAACAAAAATTCTGTCAAAGTCCGCTATTTTAATTTCTTGTCACCTATAGTACAGCCTGCTGCGATCTCGATAATAACAAAATTTTACTTCGATTCCCTTACTGAAAGTCCCGTAACTAATGATCCCCTCGATCCAAATCCATAAGACCACTTCAGCCTCTTCATTAATTCTAAATCTTAAGAAAAACAAAAGTCAAGAACAACCCAAAAAACAACTCAAACTTACTTAATCAAACGCAACAAGCATTTATCCCTTAAACCATCAATCTTTGATTATCTACCCTCTACCATCCATTAGATCAATTTAAAATCAAAAGTTAGAAACTGAAAATTAGGGCAATAGTCTATCCCTGCATCCCCATCCCCTCATTAACCCATTCCCCTACTCACCACTTCCTCCTCCTTCCATTCCCCCCATCCTCAAGCTATGATCGGAACAAACTCACGGGATTGACAAGAAAGATCAAAACCATGGGTAAGCTTTGCTATAGTTGGTTCTGTATAAGAGGTATGGGGTGAGGACAACATGGGAATTAATAGTCAACTGCCATCAAACATTCCACAAACAGCACAAGACGACGTACTCCTAGCTTCACAAGCGCTTAACGCGCCTGTTTCTCCCGAAGCTAGGGCAGAGTTCACCAGTCAACGGCCCCTGAGCTTCATCCAGAATGATGGACAGGTGGATGACTCCGTATCCTTCCATGTCCGGGATGGAGACGTGGGTGAAGTTTTCTTTACTCAAGAAGAAATCGTTGTCGCCAACGGTGATGATGTCATTCGGGCTAACTTTGTTGGCTCCAACCCCAATGCCGAGATTAGGGGATGGCAGCAACTTCCTGGTATTGCCAACTTCTTTATTGGTAACGACCCCTCCAAATGGCGCACCAACATCGCAACTTTCGAGGGGGTATGGTATGAAGAAGTCTATGCAGGCGTTGACGTTAAATATTCTGGTGAAAGCGGACAAGTTAAACGGGATATCTACGTTGCCCCCAGTGTAAGCGTTGACACGGTTGTAATTGAATACGAGAACGTCAATGATATTGAAATTCGCGAAGATGGCTCCCTTGCTCTGATTACCGACACCGGAGAACTAACTGAGAAATCCCCCATCGCCTATCAAATTATTGACGGTCAGCAAATTGATGTCGATGTTGCCTACAAACTTCTCGGCGATAATCAAGTTGGCTTTGAAGTCGGCAGCTATGACTCCAACCATGAATTAGTCCTTGACCCCATCCTGGAATACTCCAACTACTTGGGCGGAAGTTCAGTCGTTTCACTAGAGGTCCAACCCTTCAATGATTTCCGGTTAGAAACCCGAACCACAACCCAGACTATTCCAGGGGTTCCTCCCAATCCCCCTAGTACCATTACCAACACAGAAATCGCTACAGTAACCTTCCAGAATGGAACCTATGTTGCTAATGCTACGAATGTTACGGCTCCTGTACCTGCGGAAGATGCGGGCTATGCTATTACTGTAGACCAGTTTGGAGCGGCTTACGTTACCGGGGAAACCTTCTCCGTTAACTTTCCTAGAAAGCCACCTGAAGACGTACTAGACCCTTTCACTCGCCCTCTACCTGATCCGAGTGCCGGTAATGATGTTCGAGAAGCCTTTATCTCCAAAATTAATAGTGATGGCAGCTTAGTGTACTCTACCTATATCGGAGGAGCAGACAAAGACCGGGCAAATGATATTGCTGTAGATCAGGCAGGGAATGCCTATATTGTTGGTGAAACGGAATCTTCAGACTTTCCATCACAACAAGGGCGTACTACAACACCCTTCCAAGCCTTTGCTGGCGGTTCCCAGGATGCTTTTATCCTCAAGCTCAACCCTACTGGAACCCAGATTGACTATGCTTCTTATCTCGGCGGTAGTGGTTTTGAGCGAGGATCTAGCATTGTTGTAGATCCTAATGGAGCAGCCTATGTTACCGGACAAACCACATCAACTGGACTGGGAACCGCTGGAGTGTTCCAACAAAATACTAATGCCACTAATGGTAGTGATGCCTTTATTGCTAAGGTGAATGCGACAGGGACTCAGTTAGTTTACTTTACCTATGTGGGGGGTCCTGGATTTGAAGAAGGCATTGGCATTGATATTGACAGTACAGGTAATGCCTATATTTCGGGAACCACCCAATCTTCAGGTTTAGCGACCTCCGGAGCTTATCAAACGAACTTAGTTGGCTCTAGTGATGTATTTGTCTCTAAAATTAACGCCAATGCCACCCAACAAGTCTATTTCTCCTACCTTGGTGGGGGTGGTGGAGATGTTGCCGGTGGTATTGTGGTTGACGATGCAGGTGCCGCCTATCTGACAGGTATTACTCCCTCCCCTGACTTCCCTACGGGCCGGAATCTCCAGTCGGGACAAATTCGCAACTTTGCCCAACCCACGTTCCAATCTAACTATCAAGGAGGGCAGTTTGATTCCTTTGTCACTAAGTTTAACCCTGATGGCACATCCTTAGCCTACTCTACATTCTTAGGCGGCAGTGGTAATGAAGGGGTTGCTTTCTTACCGCTAACTGCGTCGAGTATTGGTGTAGACGAGGCAGGACAAGCTTATGTTGTGGGGACAACCACGTCCAGAGAAAACAGTGCGAATCCTTTCCCCATTAGAAATGCAGAACAGGCAAATTTTGCTGGCGGTCGAACAGATGCTTTCTTAACCAAACTCAATCGGGATGCCTCTGGGGTAATTTACTCTTCATTTTATGGAGGAGATGGAGATGATTATGGCTATGGAATTGCAGTAGATTCAGCAGGTGCTGCTTATACCACTGGACAGACGGTTTCGAGTAACCTCAATAATAACCGTAATCCCCAGTTGCCGCCTCCTGGGACATTTGAAGTCTTAACCCCTGGATATCAAACGAGCGATCCCAGTCCAGCACGGAGTATTGACTTTTTTGCTAATAATGTACCTGGGTCGAGAACTCGAATTGGCACTCTAAATGTAGCGAATGAACCCGATGCGTTTGTTACGAAATTCTCCTTTGAAGGGGTAATTGTTACTGAATTTGGAGGCAGTGTAGACCTGGCAGAAGGTGGAGTAACTGATTTTATTAGCCTAGAACTAGCCACCCCCCCCACTGCTCCTGTTACGATTCTCCTTACTCCTGATAACGAATCTACCATTTCCCCCAATACAGTCACGTTCACGCCACAAAACTGGAATCGTCCCCAAGCTGTACAAGTGATTGCTGTTAATGATGGGGATGTAGAAGGAGCGCACCAGAGTACCATTAGTTTCCAAACCTTTAGCGCAGATTCCAACTATAACAATATCTTCGTTCCCTCAGTGACAGCCAATGTTACCGATAACGACACCCGAGTGTTTGTCGAGGAAAACCAGCAACCGGATGGTACAAGGGGTTTACTCGTGTCTGAAAATGGAGATACTAATACCTACACTATCCGATTGGCTCAACAACCGGCTCCGAATACGACAGTGGAAGTAGTTTCCTCCCCAGATTCCCAACTCACGGTTGGTGCAAATGGCAATGCTTTAGGAAATACCCCCTTTACTCTAACCTTTAGTCCCACTGACCCTCGTAACCTCTGGAGTAATCCTCAAACCGTAACTGTGGGGGCAGTTGATGACCTGATTCAAGAAGGGAACCATACGGGAGAATTGCAACTCTCGGTGACTAGCCAAGATGGACAGTTTAACAACACTAACGCCATCCTGGTGAACGATACCCCCCTCACCCAAGAGCAAAATCAGCGCAGTACTCTCACTGCCAATATCTTAGATAACGACCAACCAGATATCTTTTTAACAGTTCCCAGTGGAGAGCTAACGACCAGTGAAGATGGTACAGGGTTTAATCTCTCTGCCCGATTAGGCAGTATTCCTACCAGCGATGTAGTTGTCCCGATTACAATTAGCGATGCTACAGAAGGGAGGGCAGTTCCTGCCAGTCTGACATTTACCTCACAAAATGCCACTCAACTACAAACTGTACAAATTCTTGGGGTTCCTGATGCAATCATCGATGGAAACCAACCCTATGTGGTAACTGTTGCGCCAGCTCAAAGTGCTGATCCTAACTATAACGGACGGCAAGCAGCAACCAATGAATTTAATGTTCTTAACCTGGATATTGACACCTTTGGAGTCAATGTAACTCCAGTTACGGGTCTGAGGACATCTGAAGAGGCAACAACAGCTACTTTTGAAGTGGTGCTCTCTAGTAGTGAAGCGCCTCGGGCCAATGTACAGATTGACTTTAGAACCTCTGACACAGGAGAAGGATTAATTTCTACGGATGGGCAAACCTTTACTGAAAATGCTTCTCTGGTTTTTAATGCCCAAAACTTTAATGTTCGTCAAACGGTAACAGTTCGAGGGGTTCCCGATGGGGTGGTCGATGGCAATCAAGCCTATACGATTTTGAGTACGCCTACGGTTAGTACGGATCAACGGTTTAATAATGTCCCCGTACAAAATGTGGCGGTGATTAATAATGATATTGATCGAGTTGGCTTGAACTTTAATCCTAGGAGTGGCTCAACTACAGTCAGTGAAGATGGCACATCGATTCAATATACCGCTTCTTTACAAAGTCGGCCGAGTGCCAATGTGGTGATTACCGTTCAACCGGATGTACAAAGTTTGGTAACACCTCAAGTCCTGACGTTTACGCCAGAGAACTACGATGAGGTGCAAACGGTTACTATTACTGGCTTTGACGATCGCATTGTGGAAGGAACCCACAGCAGTACGATTAACTTCTCCATTGAGTCTGGCGATTCGGATTATGGTGATTTAACCCTTGACCCGGTAACGGTGACTGTTCTGGATAATGATACCAATCGCCCTGGTTTGACTCCTTCTCCAACTCCTGCACCTTCTCCCTCTCCCGGTTTCCCCAGTTTCCCCGCCTTCCCCAGTTTCCCAACTTTCCCAGGCTTCCCCTCACCCACTCCTGCACCGGCTCCTGCACCGGCTCCGAGTCCCGCGCCTTCTCCCTTACCAGGAACAGGAAGGGCAACCCCCGGTAATGACTTTATCGATATGGGTGCGTTAAATATCCGCAGTATTTCTGCCCTACAAGGCAATGATATTGTGATTGGTAGTCCTGGCAATGATTTCATTAACGGTAACCAGGGTAATGATTCCCTCTTGGGTTCAGCCGGGAATGATTTCCTCTTTGGTGGTCAAGATAATGACACCCTGCGTGGCAGTACCGGTAATGATAACCTGAATGGAGATTTCGGAAATGATTACCTGGAAGGAGGAGCCGGTAGAGACTTGCTCAGTGGCGGTGCTGGTAATGATGTGTTTGTTTTACCGACCAGTGGTGCAGTAACTACAGTCTTCCAAGCTGACCGAGTTCGAGAGTTCGGTAATGGATTTGACCTGATTGGATTAACCGATGGGCTGAATCAAGGGAATATCCAATTGTTGCAGACGGGATCGGATACGGCAATTCTGTTTAATGGGTTATATCTGGGTGTTGTGGAACGCACGACTCCGGGTCAGTTAAACAATCGGTTTATTCCGGTTTCGTTGTAAGGGTTAAGTCTTCTTCTCCCCAAACCCCTCTTCACTAGGGGAATACCTTCGCCAATCGTCAGGAGGCAAGGGGCCCCCAGCCCCTTGTTAAACCTAGTGAAGGCCAACCTACGGGAAAATGGCGAAGGTATTGCTAGGGGAGAGGAGGTGACCAATTACCCATTACCAGCCAGCCAACTATCCCTGAATCCGGTGAATCTTGATAAAATTAGTCCCACGAATTTTCTGTACGGGAGAGCCACCTAAGACCAAGATTTTATCCCCTGGAGCGGCTAAATTTTTAGCTAATAGTTGCTCATTAATTTGCAGAATTAATTGCTCCAAAGAGTCTTCTGGATTTTCCAACAACATGGGTTTTACTCCCCAGACTAAGTTTAAGCGATGATAAACGCGATCGCGGGGAGTAAATGCGACTACAGGCGCTTTAGGACGTTCCGCTGCCGCCAGAGTTGCTGTATAACCACTCGTCGTAAAACAGGCAATACAGCGCAGATCCAGGATCTTATCAATTGTATTCAGAGCTTCACTTAAGGCATGGGTTTCATCAATTTCTGCTGGTGGATAATTAACAAATTCAGCTTCCTTTTCGGTATCCCGAGCAATTCTGACCAACATTTCCACCGCTTTCACTGGATATGCACCCACCGCAGATTCTCCTGAGAGCATCACCGCATCCGTACCATCCATAATTGCATTGGCTACATCGGACGCTTCCGCACGAGTCGGCCGAGGATTGCGAATCATGCTATCTAACATTTGGGTGGCGGTAATCACCGGAACTCCCTGTTGATTACACAATTGGATAATCCGCTTTTGCAACTTGGGGACGCGCTCTGGACTCATTTCTACGCCTAAATCTCCCCGTGCCACCATCAAACCATCACATTGCTGCATAATGGCTTCTAAATTTTCAACAGCTTGGGGTTTTTCAATTTTAGCCATCACCTGAACATGGTCAGCTTTATGTTCATGCAGAAATTCTCTGAGGGTGAGAATGTCCTCAGCACTACGAACAAAACTTAGGGAAACCCAATCAATTCCTTGGTGTAACCCAAAGATTAAATCCTGTTTATCTTTCTCTGTCATGGAAGGCAAACGTAGGCTTAAAGAGGGCAAATTCACCCCTTTACGATTTTTCAGGATACCTCCTTCGATTACCTTACATTCTACTTGGTTGCCCTGGATGGACATAATCTTGAGTTCTAATAAACCATCATCGAGCAAAACCTGTGCCCCCGATTGAGCTTCTTCGGCTAAAAAGGGATAATCAATGGGGATGGTTTGTTCTTGGCCGTTATATTCAGCTTCGGGAACCAAGGTAACCGATGCTCCTGGAATTAGGTCTAGTTCACCTTCGGGAAATCGTCCCACCCGAATTTTGGGCCCCTGCAAATCTTGCAATAAGGTAACTGGAATATCTAATTCTTCGGAAACTTGTCGCAGTCGCGAGACGACTTTAGCATGATCGTCATAACTCCCATGGGAGAAATTAAGACGAGCAACTCTCATTCCTGCTTGGACTAATTCTCGCAGCACTTCTAGCTTATTGCTGGCAGGGCCGATGGTAGCAACGACTTTGGTTCGAGAGAGACTTGAGTTCATAGAATATTGCTGGCTAAGAACGTCTATTCTCACCTAGGGTAACAGCTTAAGATTAATCTCTCTTCAAGGAAGGTTAAGAGGACAATAGGCAATAGGCAATAGGCAATAGAGGCGTGCGAGCATCCTGCCCATCTTCTCTATGCTCCGTGTCTCCGTTCCCCGTGTCAATCCATGGGTGCAAGAATACAACCTTGGCGAGGGGGAAGTTGGAGCTGGAGATCTCCATTGTCTGACCATTCGATTTCTGCTTGCCCATAAACTAGGGTTTTGGGGATGTGATTTAAGTTCCTGGGAAAACAGCGCACGGTAATAGGTTCTTCTCCTGCATTGAGGGCGATCATCAGGGTTTGATCGGTTTCTTGACGGGCGAAGATATAAACGAGTCCTTGAGCAAAAATAATGTGATAGGTTCCGACTCGTAGGGCGCGATACTGGTGTCTGAGGGCAATGAGTTGGCGATGGTAGCTGAGGATGTTTGGCTGATGCTCTGCATCGCTGGAGAGACTGCGCTTTTCTGGAGAGGGAAAACTGCGCCGACAGTCCGGATCGATCGCTCCTTCTAATCCGATTTCGTCGCCATAATAGATGCTAGGCGCTCCAGGGAAGGTCATGAGTAGGAGAGTGGCTAATTCGACGCTGGGGCGATCGCCTTGAGCGATGGTGACTAAGCGGGCGGTATCATGGGAATCGAGGAGATTGAGTTGCGCCAGTTGAATTTCCCAGTCATAGAGATGCAGTAAGGATTCGATTTTACTGGCATAACCGGCAGCATCAAGGGCAGGATAGGGTTCATAGGCAGAATTACGGACCAGATCGAGATTGACGCGATCGCCAGCAGTAAAGGCGATCGTTGGAGCAGTAAATAAATAGTTCATGACTCCATCAAACTGGGTTCCATCAAGCCATTGCATCGACTTGGTAATAGTCATGGGTATGGTAGCGGTGATTGCAAGCGGATTGAAAGATGGGGGTAAAGTAAATGGCGGTAATGCCCAAATCTTGTAAATAATCGAGGGTTTCAATCACCCCCCAAAGGTTTCCGCCCTTATAGCCTTGCCCGGTTGGGGAACAGTCCCAGGGTTCGAGGGGGAGATGGGGATAAGTTGTGCTTGGGGGTGGCTTGCCTTTGGCGAGGCGATCGGGAAAAATTTGGTAGAAAACGGCGTGTTTTACCCAGTCTGGTGTCTGAATGTTCATCTGCCACAATCTCCCTGACTCATTGTTCATTATTCATTGCTTAGTGGGGTAGAGATATGGGTTCAGAGTCTGTGTGTAATCCTTGGATTAAGGAATGAGTATCTAGGTTGGTGTCTAGATGTTGCCGAGCTTCTAGCTGCCAAAGGTCAAGTTCTGGCGATCGCCAGGGAGAATGGATAGAACGGGTTTGATGGGAGTCACAGTCTAGACATTTTTGCCAAGACTGGCTGGCTTCTGTAGGTTTGTCTTGGGCTTCGAGGACTTGAGCCAGGAGACAGTGGGGAGCGGCGCGATCGCTATTTAATTCTACAGATTTTCGTAGCCAGGTTTCGGCTTGGGACAGGTCTTTTTTCAGGAAGTAAGCCCATCCTAGGTTTTTATAGAGCGTAGATAGAACGGCTTGATTTTTCACTTGGTCGAGGATGGGAGTAATGCGTTGAATGGCAGTATCTGGATTATGGCTCAAAATGTCTAGGCGGGAGAGGTTGCTGATGGCAGCATGGGCAGCATGAGTTTCGGCTTGAGCTGCTTGATTATAGTGATGGTAGGCGTTGGGAAAGTCGCTGAGTTTTTCATAGGCTGAAGCCAGGTTGTAGTGGACTGCGGGAGAGTCGATCTCGAATTTGAGCGCCCATTGCAGGTAGAATACGGTTCCTGGGAAGTCACCTTGCATATAGGTCTCGTATCCGGTATTTTTGAGGCGATCGCCGATTTGCTTCTTTTGGCTCCTATCACTACTGTCTTGCCAGAGTCGCAGTTTCAGTTCTAGATTCTTGTGAATAGCCTCAATAGGCTGGATCTCTTGCAGTAAATCTAGGATACTGTCATCCCCTTCATTTTGACTGGGTAATGGAGTTTTCAGTAGTTCGGGCTTATATCGAGCCACCAGGGAAACAAGATCGGAGCGCTTGGAGCGGCGCTGTCCGTTCTGTGACTCAGAATTGGCTAAACCGAATTGATCGACAATGCGCTCCACATGCTTGCGGATAGCCGGTTCGCCAATGCCGAGAGCCTCTGCGATCTTCGCGTCTGCCTCACCGGAAAGAATACCGTTGAGGACTTGTTGACGGCGATGGGTTAATTTACTGTAGACTTGTTCAAATTCTTCTTGATTCATATCCTATCTTTACCCATTACCAGCACATATTCTCTGCGCGATCGCAGACTATTCTATCTTTTGTGCCAAAATTTTCTCCTTAAAACAGGCTGCCTCTTCTCTAGTTAAAGGAATTTCAATACCAGCCGCCCGTTCTGCCTGTGTTGCCAATTCAATTGCCTCAATCTTATCACCTTCAGCTTCAGCTACTTTGGCCAAAGCCAGTAAACCTCTTGCGATCGTATCAGTTCGGTTAATCTTTCTACTAAGATAGATCGACTCTTGATAATACTTTTTGGCATTCTCATGATCTTGTTGCACAAAATACCATTGCCCCGAATTAATCAGAGGATCGGTTAAGTAATATTCGTAAGATGGATCGTCAATAGAACCTAAAAGATCTATTGACAAGCTCAGTTCTCGGCAGCTACTAGCTAACTCATTTTCATTGAGATAATATATCCCCAAGAGATTATGTAACTCTGCTTCTGAACAAGTCCAAAGATTCCAAAGATCTCGATCTTCCCGATATATTTTTGTTCGTTCTTCAATCGCTATACTCAAAGCATTTCCATAGTAATTCAATGCCATTTCTATTTGTTGCTTCTGAGAATACAAAACGCCCAAATAACGTAAAGTTCTACACTGCTTCTGAGTATCTTTCAAGGATTCGTACCTTTGCAATGCTTGGAGAAAATTATTTTCCGCAACCTCAAAGTTTCCCCACTCCATGTTAACCCATCCAATTTCATTCAGTGCCTGTGCTTCTTCTGGCACCTTGTTCAGCTTTTGTGCGACTCTGATGACCACATTACTAAAATCATTAAAATCATGCCAATAGCCATACTCGAACAAAGGATCTGTCAGCGCATCCCAAACTTTCATGAAAACAGAAAATGCTCGTTCCCTATCTTCATTTTCCAATAAACACTTTTCCTCTAAACTTCGGAGCAAATTAAACAAGTTCTTTCTTTCTTCTAAAATATGTATGTCTATGGAAGACATGTCTCTTTACTCCTTAAATAAAAGATTAACCTTACCAATTGATACCCAGTTTCCACTGAGCAATATTTTCTAACTCTTGTAAATCGGGTTGCCAGTTATCCACTAAGCCACTTCTCAAGCTTCTCCTAACCCAAGGATGCAAGTCATAGCGATAATTCCCTTCAACATCTGTGACATTTTGAATCAAATACCACTGCTTTAACTCCCGTTTCGCTACACACCAATCTGACCGCTCGATTTTTTGAGTTCCTAATAATTCATCTAAAGTTATACCAGCATCCGCTTGTTGACCCATATAACGCAATACATTTTTAGCTGAATCATTCAAATGTTTCCATGCAGTTTCTAGAGAAAACTTATAGAAGTTTTCCACTTCTCCACTCGCTTCTTCTAAGGAAGACAAAACCGGTTCTAAATCTTCATCATACCAAACACGTCCGACGATAAAATGCAAGGCTAGCGGTGCGCCACAAGATAATTCATATATTCTTTGTAAATTGCGTTCGCTAGCATTTAACAAAGCAGAAATATTATTATTCTTTGCCTCATCTTGCAAAAGGGCATAAGACCATCTTTGTTCTAATCCTGGAACATGCTTCAATCCTAGATAGGGAACTTTCTTTTCAATACGACTGGTTAGCAAAGCTCGACTAGGATTAAGCATTTTGACCAACCGAGGTAGGATTTCTTCAATATTTGATGTCTCAGCATTATCCAAAACCACAAGTGTTTTTTTCTCTCTTAATTTTTCCTGAACTTTCTGCTGAGTACAACTTAGTTGATGGGCTATCTGATTAATAAACTGGTTCCAAGTTAAAGTGTCGTCCTGATTGGTTTGGCTAAGGGTTCCATCAACAAATTCACTTTGCCTAGCGGTTACCCAAAGAACCTCAGCGAAAAGATTCTGTTCGAGGGCTGTCTGGGCAATTTGACAAGCTGCCTCTGTTTTTCCATAGCCTGCCGTGCCGTTCAATGATAAAATTAAGGGCTGTTGAGGATCTTTAAGATAATTTAGCACTTCAGTCGTGAGAATTTCTCGACCCCAGACTCTCCGACAACGAAGGTTGGGTATCCAGATTCCTGTACGATCTTCAGGATTCGTTTTATCAATGACTTCTTCCCAGTTCAGTGATAAAACTTGGCAGTAAGCACGGAAGGCATTAGCATTAATGGGGTATTTTCCAGCAAGAAAACGTTTCCACGTTCCCTCAGAAATCCCTTCAGCAAAAGGTTGGCCATCCTTACGGTTAGGCTCAAGAATTTTGGTGGCTTCAAGAAGCCATTTATCGCTATCAACAGTCCAGCCTTTTTGGTTTCTAGACTTTTTGATCCATGTGAGTCCATTTTTAGAAGCTCTAAGAGTCTGCATATTGATATTGTTTTTTTGTCAAGATCAATTTTAGATCAGCTTGTTAGCGATCTTAGCCGATCTGGTGGATAAATGCAAAATTAGTCACAGTAAAAGTAAGGCTAATCAAAAACTGATTTGGTTTAGCTTTGTTCCTTAATGTTGCTGAACATAATCCGATGAAAAGCTTTATCTTGTTAAGTTTAACCCTATCCACTTTTTTGGCGATCGCCTCTTCATCTAGCCAGTTATTGGTCAAGTCTGCTTGGTCAGAAAACGCCGCGATCGCTGAAGATCCCATTGTTCCAACCAATGTCGAACCCCAGGCTCCTAAGAGGAAGCCGGTTAGTTAACCAAGAGTATTGGGCGATCGAGGTTCCAGGTAGAGATAAGCCATTTCCCCTACCTGGAACGAGAATTTGTAACGTTTTGTGTAAATCTAGACCTAAACCCCTTGACAAGTCAGGAAAAGTTCAGTATCAATTAGTTGTGTCACTATAAAGACTAAAAATCACATAGAAGACATGTCTATGAATTGGCATAAAACACCCCCTCCTAGGGCTAACCTGTGGCAATGGCTTCGCGGTGTGTCTAGACCATCATCGCCTAAAGTGACAATTCCCACTCCCTTATTACCTTGCTGGACAACCTCCGATCCCTTAGTTCCCCTCGAAGGGGAAGGAGTAGTGGACAAGCCCATTCCTCCCTATGGACGGGGCCGAGTATATTACCGAGGCTCTTGGTGGCCGGCCACCTGCACGGAGGAAACAACGTTGCTCACCGGTCAGGAAGTAAAAGTTATTCAACGACAGAACCTTACGTTATGGGTCACACCTGTAGCATCTCGCTTAACCCAGAGATAAAGACTCGCTCAAATTTTTGGGTTTCGCTTCGTATTACAATTTGGAGGCATTAAGTTTATGGCCAGGTTTAACTTAAGAGAATTCGTTGCTCTTTCTTGTATCCTAAGTAGCACGACTGTTGTCAGTATTACATTGCCATCTCAAGCGGCTGTTTTGCATAATGATTGGTCTTACTCCATTGACTCTTTTAATGATGGTATGTCTGGCCATATTGTTGGTGGAACCAAGTATGAAATTTATGGAACTGCTATCAAGCAAACCCGCGATCGTATTTTTATGGCAATTAATGCCAATACTCCTCTAGAAGGAGTACATAGTGATTATGCTCATGATAATCAGGTGAGTTGGGGAGACTTATTCTTCAATTTCTCAGGACAAGACCTCAATACCGCTAGTGCTAATGGGAATCTATTTGGTGTTCGCTTTTCCAGTAATAATGAATCTGCGGCTCCAAGTTTGGGTGTTTTTGGTAATGTTACAGCAACAGATGTAGCCAATCAAAATGGTCTTCTTCTGGACAATTTATCCGCCTATAATAATTGGGTAACCAGTCATGGAGGCACCCCTTCCATTGGAGATTTTTCGGCAACCGATCCATACTTCGATCAAAGCCGTCATGTACAAAATGTAATCGCTTCTGGAACCAAGCTAGGTGATATTAACTTTGTCAGTGATGTGAGTACTCTCGGATTAGATTTTACTCATTTTAATGCGACTGGAAATCATACCTTTGCCTTTAGTTTTGATTCTTCCTTATTTTCTACTGGAGACTTTTTATATCATCTAGGTCTAGAGTGTGATAATGATATCACAGGAGGCATTGG
Source organism: Roseofilum sp. (assembly GCF_982964205.1). Classification (NCBI taxonomy): domain Bacteria; kingdom Bacillati; phylum Cyanobacteriota; class Cyanophyceae; order Desertifilales; family Desertifilaceae; genus Roseofilum; species Roseofilum sp. Next base: position 33,685 of record NZ_CEZBFX010000025.1, read on the forward strand.
AGAAGTTAAAGATGTACCTGAGCCTTCGAGTCTCATCAGCTTAGTAACACTGGGTCTGGTGTGTACTGGCTTAAGATTACGGAAGTCTGTAGTCTAAGTAATGCTGATTAAGAATGGAGTGGAGTGGAAGGAGGCAATCTCAAGAATCTCGATCATCTTTGTAATTGCTTCCTTCTGATTGCAAGAAAAATTGTTTAATAGGACTCGATCTAAAGTCGATTAATAATGATAGATTCTGAATTATTTTCAGAACTTTTATTTGCTATAACAATCTTTATAGATGCTAGTAATAAAATCAATATAAACCCTGAAATGTATGTTAAAATAAAGAAAGTTTGTGTGGAGACACAAAGACACAAATTCAAGAGGTAAAGAAATCAGAAAAAACTGATTTCTCCTCTTTTTTCCTCTAAGATTGACACTTCAAAGGCTTTTCATCAACCTAATCAGGAGGCAATACCGATGATTCGCTTCGGAACACCAGAGAATGATTTAATCGTTGAAACCCAAGAAAATGACATAATTTGGGGATTAGCAGGTGCAGATATTATTGCCAGTAATGCTGGCAACGATCAACTCTACGGTAATCAAGGAAATGATGTGATGTTAGGTGGCACGGGTGCCGATCGCATTTGGGGAGGAAAAGATGATGATTTGATCGTCGGAAATCCACAGGAAGATTATGTCAATGGAAATTTGGGCAACGATACGGTCCATGGCGGTCAAGGTGATGACTGCGTGCGCGGCGGACAGGGTAATGATTGGGTTTCTGGCGATCGCGGCAACGATATCCTCTACGGCGACTTAGGCGACGATACCCTAGTCGGTGGTCCCGGACAAGATATCTTTGTTTTAGGCAGTGGAGAAGATGTCATCGTTGACTTTACTCCTGGACAGGATCGAGTGGGACTCGCTTCAGGAGTGACATTTGATAGTTTACTGGTGAGTCAAAGGGGAGAGGATAGTGTGGTTAGCGATCGCAGCACCGGAGCCATTATCGGCATCTTCCAAGGCATCGACGCAACCACCCTTGAGGCATCCCAATTCACCAACACCCTCCTCAACATTCCCACTCCTTCACCCCTGCCTTCCGTACCCGATATTCCCTCATCCTCTCCCTCTCCAGCACCCAGCCTTTCCATCCTGCCACCTGCTGCTGAAGTTACGGCGATCGAAACCGATCCCGGCAACACCCTAGAAACCGCCAGCAGCATCTCTCTCGCCTCCAATACCCGAACCTTCTCCCAAAGCGTCGGCGGTAGCGATGTTGCCGACTACTACAAATTCAGCCTCGGTGCAACCAACACCTTCGAGTTATCCCTAACCGGACTTACCGCCTTAGCCACCGTCGATGTCTTAGACGAAGAAGGTAACGTCGTTCTCAACGGACAACTGAACAACAACACCTCTGTCATCTCTGGAGAACTCCCTGGTGGTGCTTACCGGTTACGCATTACTAGCGACGCTCCTACTAACTACCTACTTAACACTCGCATCGTTCCTCAACTGCCTGGAATAACTACTGATGTATCAGATTTTATTGCAGAAAGTGATACCAATGAATCACTTCCACTCATTAGCGTTGATACTTTTAAAGCAGATCAGCGCTTTGATAGTGTTGATGGAAGTGGCTATGCTGTTGTTATTCTCGATAGCGGTATTAATGAGGCGCATCCTGCCTTTGAAAATAGAATCAAGTTTACTCATGATTATGTAAACAATAAGAGCAATGAAGCTATTGATGATAATGGGCATGGCTCTCATGTTTCCAGTATTGTTGCTTCTTCAGATAGTCGCTTTCTTGGGGTTGCCCCTGGAGCAGATATTATTCACCTCAAAGTTTTAAACAACAAAGGAAAAGGAAGCTCCTACGATATTCAACAAGCTTTGCAGTGGATTGTTAACAATGCCGATGAATACAATATTGTCGCTGTCAATATGTCGTTGGGTTATGGTAACTACAGCAGTCCAGAAAGTAATGGCCCATTTTCTGATGAGCTACGAGATTTAGCGGCAAAAAATATCATTGTTGTCTCTTCTTCAGGAAATAACTTTTGGTCAAATGAAAGTGTTCCCGGAGTAAAATATCCCTCTGCCGATCCAAATTCATTATCAGTTGGTGCTGTTTTTGATAATTCCTACACGGAATTTCGCACGTTTGCCGATCTCAATGACGATGGAGAAGTGACATTTGATGAAGTAGCATCGATCAATAGGAATACCCGGCCAGATGACATTACAGCATTTTCACAACGCCATCCAACATTAACAAGTGTTTTTGCACCAGGAGCGAGAATTCATGGTGCCGATGCTACTGGAACTGGATTCAATGAAAAATCGGGGACATCGCAAGCAGCACCTCATGTGGCGGGGATGGCAGTTTTGGCACAACAGTTGGCAATGGAAAAACTAGGTCGAAGATTGACGCCTGCTGAATTTGAAACTTGGATTAAAAATACAGGCTATGGTATCTTTGATGGAGATAGTGAGGATGATAATGTCACCAACACGAATACGGATTATCAACGAGCCAACATATTTGGTTTGGCTGAGGCGATTTTAGAATTACCAACAGAATTGCCCATACCTGGATCGTTACAAGCTAATCCAGATACATTAAGTGGCTTCTCGGCAACAGTGACGGGGACATCAGGCGACGACTCTCTTGCTAGTCAGGCAAATGAAAATAATACTGTTCCTATTACCATCAATACGGCTGACATCTTAGCTAATGACTTACCGAATGATAACCTGGTGGTTCATAGCGTCAGTAATCCGTTTGGTTATTCAGTTGATTTAGCTGGTGATACCATCACATTTATTCCGAATATATTAGACCCAGGAAGTTTTCAGTATACAACCAGAAACACAGCTACAAACCAGACCTCTAATTTAGCAACTGTCATATTAAACTTTGACCTCAACCTTGATGGACTAGAAGGTAATGACATTCTCGTTGGAGGGCTATTGGGTCGCGATACCATCCAGGGTGGAGATGGAAATGACAGTATCTTCGCAGGTCTTAACTCTGTTAATGATGATACTGTCGGTGGTAGCGATACTGTTGCCGGTGGTCGTGATGACGATAGTATTTGGGGAGGTAATGGCGATGATTACCTGGATGTTGACGCGAGTCTAGTCAATTCCATTATTCCTGCAAGTGATGATGCTGTTCAAGGCAATGACACTATAGACGGTGGATTCGGTAATGATACGATCGGTCGCTTGGGTTCTGCGGTAGGAGCCACTGGAGTAGACTACTACGATGGTAGGGAAGGTAACGACAGCATCCTTGGTGGAAATCAAGGGTCTAATGCTCCTGGTGATACACTCATTGGAGGAGATGGAAACGATACTATCCGTGGTGGAACCAATGACTCTGGTCGAGATTCCATTGTTGGTGGCAATGGCAATGACAGCATTGCCGGTGGTGCAGAGAGTTCAGGTGGCGATACTATTGACGGTGGTAATGGTGAAGATAGTATCCAAGGTGGGGCAGGAAACGATCGCCTCCTTGGTAGTATCGGTCACGATTTCATAGATGGTGGAAATGATAATGATACCGTCTTAGGTGGAGACCAGAATAATACACTCCTAGGTGGTGCTGGTAATGATAGTATCGTTGGTGGACATGACATCGATATTATGGAAGGAGGCTTGGGTAGTGACACTCTCAGTGGTTTTGATGGCTCAATTATAGCAGATGGGACAGACCGCTTTGTTTTTAACTTGACAGAACTACTCGGCCCTGGAAATACGGAAATTCCGTTTCCTCCAACTTCTCCATTCTTCGGTTTCTTTCCTCGGCTAGGAAATCTTCCTGCATCTGTAAGTCCATCTAACGCCGACTTTATCACCGATTTCGATCCCAACCAAGATGTCGTTGAAATTGGCAAGCAAGTCTATCCCATCATGGATATTTTATTAGATCCTACCCCAATCAACACAACCTTTGGCGGACAAATGAATCTCAATTCTCCTGGAGGACAAGCGGGTAGTCTGAACTTGACAGCAGTAACCGGTGGCACACTTCTGTACGTTGAACGGAATAAAAGTTCGGGTTTTACAGATGGAGTGAATGGAGATATTGCTGTGGCTACTTTCCTCGGATTGAACCCAAGTGATTTTACGGAACTTAACTTTATCGGCCCTGTTTTTGGCGGCCCAGTTACTGTAATTATAGGACAAAAAATCTCTCCATAATGACGTTAGCTCTAGCTCTGAAAGTTGGGTTGACTGGCACTTAACCCAACCTTCATTTACTGATAAATTGTTGTTGTGCAGCTCGATCAGCTTTGATTAAACTCACACAAATCGGCTAAAACACAATTCGCACAATCCGGTTTTTTCGCCTGACAAATGGCGCGACCATGATAAATTAACCGGATTGACCAATTTTCCCAATCAGGTTGGGGCAGGAGGCGCATTAAGTCTCGCTCTATGCGAATGGGGTCTTTGTGTTCGGTTAAGCCTAGGCGATCGCTTAAACGCTTGACATGAGTATCAACAGTTACGCCCATATTAATGCCGAAACCGTGGGCAAGGACAACATTAGCCGTTTTCCGAGCAACGCCAGGAAGTTTGAGCAATTCTTCCATTCTTTGAGGCACTTTGCCCCCAAAATCTTGCACAATCATGTGACAAGCGCCTTTAATATTTTTGGCTTTATTGCGATAGAATCCAGTCGATCGCACCAAAGCCTCCAATTCCTCTAACGGTGCATCTGCTAACCCAGGGGCATCCGGATAGCGTCGGAATAATTCTGGAGTCACTTGATTCACGCGCTCATCCGTGCATTGGGCGGATAAAATGGTCGCCACCAGCAACTGTACGGGCGTTTCATAAGTTAAGGTACAGGTGGCATCGGGATACAAACGCTTCAGCCGGATCAGGATTTCTCTAGCTTTTTGCTGTTTGGCTGACCATTTGCGGGTGATATTCATCGATACTGGGATAACATCAATTGTTCAATTGTAATATTACTCATTCTTGATTAAGTCTTGACGCTCGTGACTCCTATTCGTGTCTTCTCCATTCTCCTGCCGATCGCCGTTGGCTTAGGCTTAACCTTAGCTCTGTCCCTCTCATTTGGGGCTGTTTCCCTGACTCAAACCGAACTCTGGGAAGCCCTCTGGCATCAGGGAGATACAGTGAATCAAACCATTATTTGGCAGTTGCGACTGCCCAGAGTCGTCGCTGCTGTTTGTGTGGGATCGGCTTTGGGAACCTCTGGCGCTTTATTGCAAGGCATGTTACGCAATCCCTTAGCTACCCCTTTTTTACTCGGTATTTCTGCCGGTGCGGGTTTAGTCTCCGTTGCTATGGTGACGTTGGGGGTTGCTCAAAGTTGGATACCCTTGGGAGCTTGGTTAGGTGCAGTTTTAACCACAACCCTCGTTTATGGGTTGGCTCGCAGTGTGAATGGCATCTCTGTAGAGCGCTTAATTTTAGGGGGTGTGGCGGTCTCTTCCCTATTTGGGGCAGTGCAGACCACATTGCTGTTATTATCCGCAGATAGCCGCATTCAGCAGGCGCTCAATTGGTTGGTAGGCAGCTTGAATGGTCGGGGATGGGCAGAGGTACAAGTGGCGGCTCCCTATTTAATTTTGGCGTTGATAGGTGCTATTCTCTTAGCCCGATCGCTCAATGTCCTGAATTTAGGCGATGATTTAGCGGTAGGATTAGGCGTATCCTTGGGGCGATCGCGTCTGCTCATCGGCTCTATTGCCACCCTACTGGCTGCTGGAGCCGTCAGTATTGCCGGATTAATCGGTTTTGTCGGTCTCATTGTTCCCCATGGTATTCGCTTACTGATCGGTGGTAATGATTACCGTTGGATTATTCCCCTCTCTGCCCTTGGAGGCGCTTGGGTGCTAACCTTAGCAGACTTACTCTCCCGATTAGGCGCTGTAGAATTACCCGTTGGTGCAGTCACGGCTCTTCTGGGTTCCCCCCTGTTTGTCTGGTTACTCTATCGGCGATCGATGTAGTACTGAAAAACTTTGCCGAAATCCCCCTTGAATAGCATCATGAATCATCCATAATTAAGTATTGCTTTCTTATCCAACATTCTGGTGATTCCCCACCCTCTTACTTCCCATCTGCTGGCAGCGGCTGAAAGTGGTCCTTTGCTTGGCTCCATCTGGCTAGATGCAACAGTCTTAATGGTCATGTTAGTCCTCTCAGCCTGCTTCTCTGGCTCAGAAACGGCCATTACTGCCCTCGATAACTTCAAACTTCGTGCCCTAATTAAGGAACAGGGAGACCCTCAAGGGATTTTTCGCCTGGTTCTAGAGCAACGGACTCGGTTTATTACTACTCTCCTCGTTGGCAATAACCTGATTAATAATTTTTCCGCTGTCCTCACCAGTAACCTCTTTGCCCTCTGGTTAGGCAATGCGGGGTTAGGGGTGGCAACCGCAGTCATTACGTTTCTGGTGTTGATTTTTGGCGAAATCACGCCGAAGTCCCTGGCGATCAATAATGTGTTGGCCTTTTTTAAGGCGGTGGTGCGACCGATTTATTGGCTATCTCGGGCATTATCGGCGATCGGTATTATTGATTTTCTGGAATGGATTGCCCAAAGTGCGATTCGCTTTTTCCAGGGCAACACTACCCAGGATGATGCTTCCCTGCAAGATTTGCAATTGATGATTGAGATTTTGGGCGGTAAAGGAAAACTGGATTTCTATAAGCATGAGTTGCTCAATAAAGCCCTGATGCTCGATGAATTGACCGCGAAAGATGTGGTTAAACCCCGCATTGATATGCGTACCATTTCCCATGAAGCCACGTTGCAAGAGTTGGTGAATCTCTGTTTAGAAACTGGATTTTCCCGAATTCCCGTTCAGGAAGAGTCAAAAGATCAAATCCTCGGTGTCGTTCACCTCAAACGCGCCCTCCAAACCCTGAAAAATCTCCCCCCAGGAGAGCGTAATTTAGCCCCAGTGACAGCCGGAATGGATTCACCTGTCTATGTGCCGGAGGTGAAAGGGGTGAGCGATCTGTTGAAGGAAATGCTCCAAAGTCGGATTCATTTGGCGATCGTTGTGGATGAGTATGGGGGCACCGTAGGACTGGTCACTCTCGAAGATGTCTTAGAAGAGTTAGTGGGTGAAATTTATGATGAAAGTGACTTTCCCCATCGTCCCCCCCGTCCCGGACGCACGGCAAAATCCCCCAAAGACCGCCGATGGATTCCGGGCTTACCGGGAAGGGCGCGATCGCCCCGCTCATCAGCATCTCATGAGAGTTTCCCAGATCGATAAACCTCCATCTCAAAAAAAATCCCCAGGGGGTTGTGTTTTTACTAAACCTTATGCTAAATTAAGGAGTCAGTGAGCGAAAGGGTCGATGCCCGAGTGGTTAATGGGGGCGGACTGTAAATCCGCTGGCTATGCCTACGCTGGTTCAAATCCAGCTCGGCCCATCACCGTCTCTTCTAACACGCAGTTAGAATTGAAAGTTTAGCTAATGAATTGCCCGTGTAGCTCAGTGGTAGAGCACACCCTTGGTAAGGGTGAGGTCACGAGTTCAATCCTCGTCACGGGCTTCTTAGTCTGTAAGGGTTCTATCGATTGGGGTAACTCCCTAGATGACTCATTGTGTGTTTGTGGACAAAATATAGCCACAAAATGCACCATGAAAAAGAGACTGCCAAAAATCAAGCCAGAAAATCGTAATGGGTACATACGCCTAAGATGGTGCTATCTAGGTAAACGATACACTCTATCAGGATTGGGTAGGTATGATGACCCATTGGATATGAGTATCACCCAAAGTGTAATCGGTCAGATTAAACGGGATATCCAGTTAGGAACGTTTGACCCATCACTGAGAAGGTATACCCAAAATCATAGACAGAATGAAGAGGCCATAGATGCCTTCATAGAGGAGTCTAATCGTTGGGGTCTAGATGACGTTTGGGGGTTTTACAAGGAAGTAAATCAGGTGTATACCCCACTCACCACACAAAAGAACCATTGGGTAGCAGTGGATAACGCTATCAAGAAATTATCACCAGAGCAGTTAGACCCAAAGCAATCAGATACCGTTGTAGGGGTGTTAATGGGGCATTACTCTGTCGGCACACTTCACAGAGTATTACCCACCATTTCAGCAGCATCAACCCTTGCATTCAGAAATGGGAAGATATCTAAGAATTATTGGAGAAGGTTAAAAGCACAATTACCAAAGGGTAAAAAGGAAAGTAAACGAACACAGAAGGCTTACTCAGTAGATGAAGTTACAGCCATTCTAGAAGCGTTCAAAAGAGATAGGTATTGCCCCAATAAAAACGCCTACTCCCATAGCTACTATTATCGGTTTGTGGAATTTCTGGTGTTGACCGGTTGCCGTCCTGGTGAGGCGATAGCGCTAACTTGGGGTGATATTGAAGGGGAAAAAATACGCTTCAATAAGTCCTATTCGCTAGGGGTATTGAAGAGTACAAAAAATGGAAAAACGCGATACTTTCCAATCAATGAGCAATTAAAGGAATGTCTTGCCATGCAGCACAGGAATCCTAGGAGTTACAATTCTTTGAATCTGGTATTTCCATCCTTCAAAAGCGGCTACATTAACCTTTACAACTTCACCACAAAAGTATTTAATCGAATAGTCAATGGGTTATTTAATGATGGGATAATCAGACAGAAACTCCCTACTTATAACTTGAGGAATACATCGGCATCCCTTTATTTAAGAAAGGGAATAGATAGGGCTACTATTGCAAAGTTATTTGAAACGTCTGGGGAGATGTTAGATAAACATTACTTTTCACCTGATGAGGATGTTGAGTTGCCAGGGATAAATAGCTGATTAACGTCTTAAAGGAATTTTACCCTAAATATTTAGGGTAAATTGCTGTGATACTTGCACCTACTGAACAGTAGATACTTATCTATCATCACTATTTTAATTATAAGAAGAAAGTATAACAGCGCTTGACCTTTCCTACCATGCTACTGTACGGTAGAGAGAAAATAGATAGCACAAGATGAAGCGCAAGAGCAACACAACCGGATTGAAGCCCGTTCACAGCACATGGAAATCATGTAAGGAGACTAAACCGGTAAGGATACCAGTGACGCTAATAGATGACGTTTTAGCTTACGCTAGAGCGCTAGACTGTGGGGATTTACAACCGTATAACCGTCCCACTGAGTTAGATAAAGTCATTGAAATATTAAATGACGCTCTATCATTAAAAGCAAACTCAGGAGGCAAGATTAAAGCCAAAATAAAGGAAGCGTTAGAGGTGATTGAAAGACTTTAAGTAGAGAGCGTTAATGTAAAATGATTGAATGTGGGGTAACCACAAAAAAAGAAATGACCGGAGGTTACCCCTGCCGGTCATCCAAAAAATTCAAATATCTAATGAACAATAGTATTACAGATACCGCCGTGTCCGCAACGGGTAGTCCTTCTAATACTACCAGTATACCACAAAATGAGAACCACTCTCACGTTTCGCCAGAGGACTGGTTTGCTCAACAGATGGCAAAATCGGGAATCACCAACCCAACCCTGTTAGAGCAGTTCAAACGCCATGAATCTGGGTTTACCGTTACTGGCATAGGCGCTGATGGGAAACCAAACAGGAAGTCTTGGCAACTGCGGCTAAAGAATCCTGGAAAGGGCGCTAAGTACAAGTGCAGGAAGAAAGGAGAGGGAGAGGACTGTAGTTATGATGCTCTCCTGTTTCAGGGAAAGTTAAATGATTTTCCACTGGTAGCCCAAAAAAATCAACAACACTTGGCTACGGTCAAACCCAACAAAGAATTATGGGTGTTGTTAACCGCTTTTGATGACCTCCCTATCGTCATCACAGAAGGGGCAAAAAAGGCAGCGCGTGGACTTGAGAGCGGTCATATAACTCTGTCCATTCCAGGTTGCACAATGGGACTCAAGCCGGAGTCAACTGAGCTGGTAGATACCCTGGGAACCTTTTGTGGGAAGGATAGACCTGTAACCCTAATCCCTGACTCTGACTTTAGGGCAAACCCGGACGTTTACCGAGCGTGGCGTAAACTGGCGAAAGTATTAGAAGATAGGGGGTGTAAAGTACGGGTCGGGACGTGGGAAGCAACCGACATCCTTACCCGTGAGAATCTGACAATCAAGGACGTTAAAGGGATGGATGATTTTATCGTCAACGGTGGCGACTTTGATAAGGTGATTGAACTGGCGATGACGATAGCTCAATGGGAGAAGCAATTCCCAGAGCCAAAAGCCAAAGGAAAAACCGATCAAAAGAGGGGAAGCGGTAGCGCTAAACTCTCCCCCATTGAGAAAGCAGAATTAGCTATTGATGGGTTAGGGGTTCAGCTTAGGTTTAACGAACTGTCTAAAGAGATTGAAGCATCCCCTGGAGAAGGCGTTGATGGTGACGCGCTATGGGTGCGTGGCTGTGCTGACAACGACCTGTACACCTCCGTTGATACGTTCTATCGCGTCCTGGGTATCTCTGCTAAGAAGGACAGCTATCACCCCATACAGGAGTATCTCAAGGGATGTCATGAGAAGTATGGGAACGATTTATCGGTGCTAGACGGGCTTGCCAAGCGCTATCTAGGCACAAGGGAGTCATTGCATGAAACCTTCCTTGTTAAGTGGCTTATAGGCGCTGTAGCAAGGGCTATGACACCAGGATGCAAGATGGATACAGCGCTAGTCCTCCATGGTTCCCAAGGTATCGGGAAATCAACATTTTTTAGCGTCCTTGCGGGTGACTGGTTCACCGATTCTCTAGATAAGCTAGACAGTAGCAACAAGGATGAGTTATTGAAGGCTCACCAATCATGGGTTATTGAGCTGGCAGAGATTGAAAACGCTTTCAGCAAGACGGCTATCAGCAAGATAAAGCAGTCCATGTCAGCAACTACTGACCAAATCAGACCCCCCTATGGACGCAAGACAGAGAAGTGTAAGCGCGGGTTTGTCGTCTGTGGCACAACCAACCAGACACAGTTTCTTAATGACCCCACAGGCTCTAGACGGTTCTGGGTTATCTCCTGTAACGGACGGGTCAATCGTGAGTTACTCACTCAAGAACGGGACAAGATATGGGGCGCTGCATACGCTCTATGGGCTAGGGGTGAAAAGTGGTATCTATCAGAGCTTGAAGAGGAAGCGTTAGCCATCAATAATGAGGGTTATGAGTCCCAAGACCCATGGGTAGAGTTTCTCAGGGATGCACTCATTGAAAAGGGAGAGCAGGCGACTACGGTTAGGGATTGCTTTGAACATTTAGGTATGGATGAGCCTAAGACTTACAACTCAAGGGAGGCAAGACGGATTAAAGATTGTCTGACCCACTTGGGCTATCAACCGAGCAAATTTTACCAGAATGGGAAGCAGGTCAGAGGATGGGTTGTTGAGTCATTGGATAAACTCAATCAAAACTTTGGGAATTCACTGTCTCAATTGTCTCAAAACCCTGAAACCCTTTCGACACAAGGAATTGACAACGAGACAATACAGGAAAATTTATTGTCTCATACTGTCTCAATTGTCTCATCTGATGATGTCAAACAAGGCAAACAAGGCAAACAAGACAATCAAGACAATAACAAGACAATGCAAGACAGTGAATTGTCTTGTCCTCAAACCCAGTCAGGACAAGGGATACGGAATGACAAGACAGTTGAGACAGTAAAATCCCAAAACCCAAATCAGGACGACTTGCCGTTCTCTAGGGGGGATAACGTTTGGGTCACTACTGCCAACGGCAAACGGGAGGGAATCATTACCAACCCCCCTGATAAATATGGGGAGTGGGAAGTAGAGTTCAAGTCCAGTAAAGAAAAATGGATATCCTACCGATTCCCGTTAGAAGAGTTATCGCCTAGAGAAAAGTCTGATAGCTACTCTGTAGGCGATAACGTTTGGGTTGAAGATACTCATGGTGCCTCTATGGAGGGGGTTATCACTCACCCACAGAACAAGGACGGTAAATGGGGATTAAAAGTCAACGTTGGAACGAGTAGAGAAGAGTGCTGGAACGACACTTACTACTACTCCCCTGATAAGCTGACCCCCAGGGAAGAATAAAATCATTACTCCCCTTGGCAATCATCCTCACATGGCTATCGTCATAGGTAGCCATAATTTTCTTTTGTCAAGCCATGACAACTCCCACTTTATTTTCACTCTGTCCTATCAGTCTCCTATAGGGTTGTGATAGGACAGCCTTTCCCCTGAATGTCTATTTGCCGGTAATGTGCAATCCATATCCTCTTTGCAGATTGATAGGGTGCAATAAATCTACTGTGCAGTAGTAGTCTGCAATGAATCTATGACGCAAACTATCTGTATAAGTGGAGGGGTGCAATACTACCGTACAGCAGTAATATGCAATGAACTGGACTCCTTATGTAATATGCAATGTATTATCTAACGACTGAAACCCTTGCCCTGTAAGGATTCCTTTGTGGAAGCAGATGACGATAAGATTCAGATTTACACCTACATCAACGAGTCAGATTATCCAGGGGCGAATCGTTTCAACGTAGGGGATAAGGTTCAGCTTAACTATGAGGAGTTTGCAGAAAGCCCTTATATTCATACAGTTGAATTCGTTCAGTTTTGTTTGTTTGCCAATCGATTTCGTCGCCCTGCTAATCGATGGGAGTATTGGGTTAGATTTGACCCTAATTTCTCGCACCCTGACCCAAGAGTTCAAGCGTGGATTGATGATAAGGAAGGTGTTTCTTTCTTCCTAGAAAACCACCTTGTCTCTGCGGAACTTAATACTACTGTACACTTGTATAGCAACGCCTTTTAAAGATTTATAAGACATCCAATAAATCGCCAGTCCCCATTGAGTAAAATGTGCTTGATGGGGATTCTTTAATTCGGAAATAACCACCCTTTCTCTTATTCCCTCTACTACTAACTTTTACCCTAAAATTTTAGGGTAAAAGTGACCATCACACATCTACATTTTCTTCCTGCTAAAATATTAGGAGAAAACAGAATAAACCGGAAGAGGACATCCTTCCCCTCTAAATAGTGACACTGATTGTATGCATAATTAATGTAACCCCTAATAACGGTGACACTGATTATGCGTACACAGAAAGATGGTTTACACTCTCAAGCATCAAGAAAAGAGGGGGCTAATCGGAACCGAACAACGTTAACGCTATCTGACCAGACGAAAGCGCTACTAGAGAAAATTGGCTATGGCTCTATGTCTGATGGGGTTTACATTTCATCCCAGATTGTTGCCGAACTTTTGAAGCGCAAAATCATTACCGTTGACTTTGATGATGGGGGGATTGTTTACCGGCTAGAGGGTGACAAGAAAATCATTTCATCCCCCCGATCGGGACGTGATGAAGCCAAGAAAAGTCACCGGGCTAAGGTTGATGAGATACTCACCCCCAGACCAAAAACCAACCCTTACGCGGGTAAAGTGCTGAACAAGGAACAGTTAATGAGAACCGGTCACTTTACCCATAAGATGATGAGGGCAATTCTACCGGGTCATAGGGTGACGGATAGATTTGGTTATTGGTGGGAGAGAGTAGATAACCCAGATAGTCCAGAGAGTTTACAACGTGGGTTGAGAAGTGATAGGGGGCGTTTAATGGCAACGTATGTGGGGTTAGAAAATGAAGGGGATAGTTGTATGAGATATTTGTAGCCCATTAACCGAGTAAGTGTGATGACTTACTCGGTTTTTTAATTATCTGAGCATGTAGACTATAGCAGTTAATATCACCACACAAGGTATTAGCACGTTAAACACATCAATGGTGTCACGTGCTTTGAGCCAATCTCTCAACCATCTAAGGTGTTTTTGTAGTTTATTCATTAGATAACTCGCAATATCCGTTATTAACACTTATTCAACCTTATAGGAATAGCTGCATTAAATGCTGTAGGTAAAGATGATTAGCTAACCAACAGAGTAGGTCATTGTGCCCACTCTCTTTTTTTGGCTCAAAAGTTGAACAACTCATCAACCATTGCCCGTCCATGGACACACAGTGGACACAATCGACTAAAGATGAGATAGAGTGTGTATATCCATGAACAAACGATGATTCACCATTTAACCCTTGGTAAGGGTGAGGTCACGAGTTCAATCCTCGTCACGGGCTTCTTTTGAAACAAGTATCCCAACATCTCTAGTGTGTCTACAAAGTGACGTTGCCTCGTCTGTAGGGCAATAATAAGGCAACTTCTCAATGTCAGACAAAAATAGAATACCGAAAATTCACCCAGAGAATCAAAGTAGTGAGGTATTACCCTGTCATATTGACAGGGTAATACCTCGATTGCTTGATTACTACTCCGTAGCGACACTCAAAAGAGTAGTAGCGTCTTTAGTAGCAGCATCTAATTTTGCGTTTTTCCATGGGAGGATTGATGAATCCTATTGGAGTAGACTGAAGCAACAAATACCGAAAGAGAAAAAAGAATCTAAACGCACTAAACAAGCGTACTCAGGGACAGAAATAGAAGCGATATTAGATGCCTTTGAATGCGATAAATATAAACCGTTATCCTCTCAGTACCCACACAGCCATTATCATTATTTTGTAGAATTCCTGATTCTAACAGGATGCCGTCCTGGTGAGGCTTGTGCCTTGACGTGGGATGATATTCAGGATGGGAAAATTAGATTCAATAAATCGTATTCACTAGGTATTTTGAAATCCACAAAAAATGGGAAAAGACGATACTTTCCGATTAATGAACGACTGCGAAAATGTCTGGACAATCAGAATATCTGAAAACTCATTTAACCTCGTCTTCCCTTCTCATTTTTCCCAGTATATTAATCTCGGTAACTTCACCACTAGATTCTTCAATTGTGTTATCGATGGATTGTACCTAGATGGATTAATTAAGCAGAGACTACCGACCTACAATCTACGGAATACTATAGTAGTGCGTCGTTTTACAGCAGGAAAGGTGTAGATAGAGCTACTTTAGCGTATTTAATGGAAACGTCAGGAGAAGTAATATCTCTCAGTACAGGACAAAAGTGGTAAAGGGAGATAGGAAGAGGGTTTGAGGGAAATCACCACAACATCCAACAACCCTCATGGAACAGA
>NZ_CEZBFX010000026.1:0-48690 GCF_982964205.1 Roseofilum sp.
CTGTCGCTTCAGGTATCTATTTCGTTTATGTTTGTATAGCTTAAACTTTAGGGTTTTCATGATATTATTATAACACAAGGAGTCAGGAAAAAGCCGCCCTGGAAGGGCGTTGCTCTAGACCCATCTTTTTGGTAAACTCCGATCGCCAATTCCCTATTACCAGCGCCCAGTTCTAGTAGAAATTCTCAAATCCGATCGCAAACGTAAATCGAGATCCGTATTGGGATCGATCACAAACACATCACTTTTTCCACCGCCCAAAAACACCCCAGTTAGCGCTCCTAAACCTGCACCCCCTAAGATTTCTTCCGTGGCGATCGCGCGATCGCCAGTTATCCCGGCTAAAATAGTTGCTGCACCCGCACCGATAGCCGCACCTCGGAGAACTGAAGTAGCTCGCGATCTGCCAATTTGCTCGGTTTCTGTAAACCGTCGTGAAACCGCATCCAACGGCAAACGAGAACCATTCACCAAAATCAACTCCTCAGCCACAAACCGAGTCCCTACCGTATTGCCAGCGATTGGTTGTAAAGCTCCCCTCACCTGAGATCCCTTGGGAATCAACAACTGTCCTTGACGGGAGGTAATATTATCGGGAATCGTCAACACTAACTCAAATGTTTCATCAGGAGCAATCACTACTGTTTCTGCGCGATCGTAAACCATCGGCAGAATAACCCCCTCTGGAATCACCACATCATTGGCATCCGGGAACAATTGGCTCACCAGAGGACTGGTTTGGGCGATAACAGGAAGCACTCCCACGGACAAATTCACCGTTAATAAACTGACCAAACTTAGACCCAAGCCTACTTGAGAGTGTAGTGATTTCTCTCTAAAACCGATCATATTCCCATCATCCTTTACTTAACAGCATCACCTCCATGACTGAACACGCTTTCCTCAAGTTCCGGGAATTACAGCGCTTCGCATGGTAATGGGTAATTGGAAAACCATGAATTCTACTTAATGCCCTATTCTAGCTGAGACAGTCCACTACTGAATCTCTTTTCTCTCTCTCTTAATACAAAGACGAAACTAATTTTTTCCGATACTCTTGAGTCAAAGGATGAGTGTTTCCCAAATACTCAAATAATGCTAACATCCCCTTGCGGCCAGCATCCTGCTCATAGGAGCGGTGTTGCTCGACAAAATAGAGTAAGCCTTCGAGCGCTCCTTGATAATCGAGATCTAACACTCGACGACAAGTGTCTACATATTCGCGATCTAACTCTGTTTCTACTGACAAACTCACTTGACGTTGGAAATATAATAATCCCTTCATCGACTGGGCTTTGGAAAATAATTCTATATTCTCTTTACCTACAGTCATCAGCATTTTTTCTGCCTCTTCCAATTGACCCAAATGAGTGAGAAATTCAGCTGCTACTAACACCACTCTTGGATCTTGAGGATAAGTCTCAAACAGCCGATCTAAAACGGATTTGACTTGGGGATACTGTTTTTGGGCGATTAACCCTCTAATGCTTTCCAAATCTCGTTCTAAGGAAGATTGCAGATTAAATTTAGACAACATTTCTCGGATTTGCACCTCTGGTAAGGCTCCGACAAAACCGGGAATCACATCTCCCTGATGCACCATGCGAATATCAGGGACTCCTTCCACGTGGTAGCGGTTAGCTAACTCTGGATTTTGATCGATATCAACCTTGGCTAAAATAATCCCATATTCAACAGCCAGCTTCTCCAAAATGGGCTTAATCATTTGACAAGGACCGCACCACGTAGCAAAAAAATCGAGTAATACGGGGTGTTGATAGGAAGCTTCTAAGACTTCTGGGGTAAAGTTGTCTGTGTTAATCACCATAGCGTGTTCCATATTTTTGTTCTCCTGGGTAATCGGTTATTGTCTTAGGTGCTAGTTCTCGATCTATAGATTATATAGATCATTAAGTGTCCTGAATCCCAATTTTTAAGAGAGACTTGAGACTGGAGGCGATCGCCATACCCCAGAAACCGAAAAGGAGGCTGCTACATGAGTGAAACTGCGATAGGACTTACACAACGACTCCATATATAGGAGATTGATGTCCTGTGCTTCACTAACACACCATACCGATAGAGTGAATGAGTAAGTTCTGTGCGATCGCTATTTATATCGGCGATCGCTTAAAATCACATAAGGACAACTTAAGCTCTTGAGAGCTGTAATTCATATCAGATAGGACTTTCAGGTATTTCATTACGTCCCTAATTTAGAAAATTTTGCTGGCCAGTCACATAACGATCACATAAGGATTATTTATGCAGACAATAGAAACGATAAACAACTACGCCCAGTAAGGGATGTACTTAGCGTGTTTCTTCGATTTGTTTTCAGGGTCGTAAGGTTTAATGAATCCTTCGTTAATCGTATCCGCAATAATTCGTGAAGCTGTAGAATAGTTTTTGTCATCAATCACAAATCTTTTCCGTAAGGATTCATTGGTCATTTGCTCGCGACATACATAGCGCAAACAGGCGTGTTGATAACATGCTCTAATGCGATCGCTTTTATCCATGTCCTTTAGCTCTTTGTAACTGAATAGAATCGCCTCTGTATGTTTGTCCTTGACATTAAATTCTGGAGCAGGTAATTGAAATACTTCTACGAAGATTCTATCGTGCGAGAGTTAGAACAATTTCTCCTTGAACTCGGAGCGGGCTTTACATTCGTTGCTCCTCAGAAAAAACTGGACATTGACAATGATGACTTTTACCTGGACTTATTATTTTATAACCGCAAACTCAAACGCCTGATTGCGATTGACTTAAAACTGGGTAGCTTCAAAGCGGAATACAAAGGACAGATGGAACTGTACTTGCTGGCTGGCTAAATATGAGCAAGAGCCTGACGAAAATCCTCCCCTGGGTATCATCCTCTGTGCGAGTAAAAAGCCGGAACAAATCGAACGGCTTGAACTCGATCGAAGCGGGATTCATGTGGCCGAATATCTAGCGTTTCTTCCTCCTAAAGAGGTATTGCAAAGCAAACTCCAACAAGCGATTACCAATGCCCGTAAACGAGTGCTTGGCTGAATAGGGGCGCGTTTCAAACCCGTCCCTACACGATCGCTAGACATGCCCTAGAGCGTTTACCGTTCTTTCGTTTTTAACGTTCCCCGTATTCACCGTCGAAGCAGGCTCAAAGAGCATAACGTGAACTTCTGCTGCGGCAACCGGCTTATGCTCAACGCCTCTGGGAACAATGACAAATTCTCCTGGTTTTACAACAACCTGGCGATCGCGAAACATCATGGTGAACTGTCCCTTGACGACAAAGAACAGCTCATCTTCATTGTCGTGATGGTGCCAGACAAACTCTCCCTGAAACTTAACCAGCTTCACCTGTTGTCCATTGAGTTCTCCTACGATTTTAGGATTCCAATAATCTGAAAATTGCTCAAATTTCTCAGTTAGATTAATTACTGTGCTATCCATCAATCTACTCCTTTGATGTTCTCCATTAAAATTTTAGGGGTGTGAAGGTGATGGGAAACCCAACCATTAGCCAGCCACTAGAACATCTTTAACGATGTCTGGAACCTGTTGAATTTGTTCTCGGCTCACCATTAAATTGGTTACAGCTCTAATGGAATAGGTTCCAGTAGCCAGTACCAAAACACCTTTCTCTCTGAGCTTTTCAACGAGCATTGAAGCCGGAATCGATAGGGTTTTGAATTGTATGATATTGGTTTGAATTGCTGCCGGATCAATCTCAATACCCGGAACGGTTTGTAGGCTCTCGGCGAGGAGGCGAGCATTGTCGTGATCGTCTTGTAATCGCTCTCGATGATGCTTGAGGGCATACAATGCTCCAGCGGCGAGAATACCTGCTTGACGCATGGCTCCGCCAAACATCTTGCGAAACCGCCGAGATCGCGCAATAAATTCGTTAGAACCTACCAGAGCTGAACCCACAGGTGCGCCTAATCCTTTAGAAAAGCAGACACTGACGGAATCAAATGAGCGAGCATAATCTCCTTCAGAAATGCCCGTAGCAATGCAGGCATTCCACAATCGTGCCCCATCGAGATGTAATTGCAATCCCTGCTCTTGGCATACATGGGCGATCGCCTTAATATCTTCAAGAGGATAAATATGTCCGCCCCCTCGATTGTGAGTATTTTCTAGGCAAACCAGTTTCGTTCTGGGAAAATGATCGTCAACGGGACGCAGTACTGCCTTGAGAGCGTCGGCGGTAAATACACCGCGATCGCCATCAATCAGACGGCACATCACGCCTGAGAGTGCGGCTGGGGCACCTCCTTCGTAATAATAGAGGTGGGCGTTGGCATCAAAAATGACTTCATCACCCGGTTCTGTATGGGCACGCAGAGCCACCTGGTTAGTCATTGTACCCGAAGGCATAAAGACAGCCGCCTCTTTACCGAGTAGCTCTGCCACGTAAGATTCTAGAGCTTGAACTGTTGGATCGTCACCCAATACATCATCACCCACCTGGGCATTGGCGATCGCCTGTCGCATTTGAGGGGTGGGCTGAGTTACTGTATCGCTTCTTAAGTCAATCATCATAAGCTTTAGAGAAGATGTTAGGGTTTACTCAGAAGTTTTTTACTGACTATGTCGAACCAGATGTTTAACCCAATTTTCAAGAATAGTCAAGAATTCAATACTGCTCAGGTGGGTTAACCTCCCCTATCTCCCCACCTTCTCACAGAGATTGCATCACTTGCACGAACAGAATAGTATTGAGGATGAACTAGCTTGAGAATACAACAGTATAAGGGTGTCCTTTTGGAATGATACCGCTACAATTGACGCTGAAAAACTTTCTGAGTTATCAGGAGGCGACGCTAGATTTTAGTCAACTCCATACCGCTTGCATCTCTGGTGTAAATGGATCGGGGAAGTCGTCTTTACTTGAGGCGATCGCCTGGAGTCTGTGGGGCAAAAGTCGCGTGGGTAGCGAAGATGACTTGATCCACTATGGAGCGGCGGAAGTTCGGGTTACGTTTAGTCTTATTCAGCATCAACAAACGTTTCGCGTCATGCGCACTCGTCAACGGGGACAAAGTACGAGTCTAGAGTTTCAGGTGCAGACGGAAAGTGGGTTCCGTTCGCTGACGAGTCGGAATATGCGCCAAACTCAGCAGCTTATTATTGAGAGTCTGAAATTAGATTACCATACGTTTGTGAATTCGGCTTATTTGCGCCAGGGAAGAGCGGATGAGTTTATGCTCAAAGGGGCAATGGAGCGGAAACAGATTTTGGCGCGGTTATTGAATTTGGATCAATACGATCGGTTAAGCGATCGCGCCAAAGAAATTTCTGTCCAGCATAAAGCGACTGTGGGAGTCCTGCAACCGCAACTTCAGGCAATTGAAAGCCAACTGACGACAGAAGAGGCGATCGCCCAGCAATTGCAAGAAGTAGAGCAACATCTGCACCAACTGCACCAGACGCAAACGAGAGCAAAACAACAACTGAGTAGTTGGCAAACTCTCCAACATCAGCAACAAACGCTACAGCAACAACTCCAGTGGCATGAAAGTCAACAAGAAAGCTTGGAGCGCGATCGCCAGCGTTTGCACCAGGAGCGAGACACGGCTCACACCCAAAAAGAGCAACTCGAAAGCCTTTTAGCCCAAGAAAGTGATATTACCACGGCTTACAACACCTTCCAGAACCTGCAAGCGAAAGAAGCTCAACTTGCTGCCCAATTTAGCACCTATCAAACCACCCAAGAACAGCTTAATCACTTGCGTCAGACGCAAAAAGAGCAACAACAAGCCTTAGAAGATCAACTACGTCTGATTCAAATTCAACTGGATCATCTGCAAACTCAAGAAAGAGAACTACAAGCCATCCTCGATCGCCAGCCAGAAATTGAAGCAGCTCAAGTTAAACTACAACAAGCTCGCGATCGCCTCAATTCCCTCGATCAACTTCAATTGCAAGTCTCTCCCCTGCTTCACCATCGCCAAAATCTGCAACGGAAAATTGACCAAGCCACTGCCCAATGTCGAGCTAAACTCGAAGAATTACAAAGTTCTTGGAAACAACTGCAAACCGAACAAGCCCAAACCCCTTTATTAGAACAAGCGGCTGAAGATTTAGCCGGTGAAATTGCCCAATTGGAGAAAAAACGCATTTATCAACAGCGCGTCTTAGAAAAAGGGCAAGAACGGCGTAATATGATGGAGCGGTTGCAGGCACAACAGCGCGGCTACGAAAGCCAACTCGATGCCATTAGTCAAAAATTACAATTGCTGAAACAGCGATCGAGTCCAGAAAATAGTGACGATCGAATCTATCCACCTTGTCCATTATGCGATCGCCCCCTGGATGAACACCACTGGCACTTAGTGCAAGAAAAACACACGTCCGAACAACAACAAATCCTCAATCAAATCTGGGTCATTCGAGATCAGCTTGCCACCTCTGAATTAGAAATTAAAGTGTTCCGCCAAGAATACCGAGATTTGGATCGCGAACTGGCTAGGCTCAGTCCCGCTCTGGAAAAGCGAGGACAACTCAAAGCTGTCTTAGATGTCACGGAGCAAAAACTGGAACGCCTCCAACAGTTGCAAACGGAAATTTTGGAGCTAGAGGACGCTTTGCAAACTCGCAGCTATGCCCAGGATCTCTACATTGAACTGGAAACAATCGATCGACGGATTCAGCAACTCAAATATGATGAAAAAGATCATGTCCTCGCTAGAGGTCAAGTCGAAAAATGGCGCTGGGCAGATATGAAAAAAGGAGAAATTAAATCGGCTCTCAAACAGCAGAAAAAACTCCAAGAAGAGCGTCCAGAATTACAAGATCAAGATCAACAACTGAGCCGCCGTTTAGAGAAATTACAGACAACCTCTAGCCTCCAGCGCCAAATTCAAACATTAGAAACCCAGTTAGCGGAAATTGACTACGATCCAGAGAGCCATCAAAGATTGATCGATCAGTTGAGGAAGGCTCAAAGTGCCCAATTTCGTCATCAACAATTGGAACAAGCCCAAGAACAGTATCCCCAAGTTGGTCAGACTTGTCTAGAGTTAGATCGTCGCTTAGAGGATCATCAATATCGGACGCAGGAATTGGGCGAAAGTTTAGCTCAGTTGCATAAAGTTCTGCTACAAAATCCGGATGCTACGCCTCAAGTGAGAGCTTTAGAGTGCCAACTTCAGGACGGGCAAAATCAGCGAGAAGAGTTATTGGCTCGTAAGGGTAGATTGCAACAGCAGCAGCAACATTTAAAAAGCCTCAATCGGCAGTATCAAACGATTAAACAACAACTGGAAGTTGCTCAGAGAAACTATCGAGTGTACGCTGAGTTAATGTATGCTTTTGGTAAAAAAGGGATTCAATCTCTAATGATTGAGAACATTTTACCAGAGTTAGAAGCTCAAACGAATCGGGTGTTAGCACGGTTGAGTTCTCACCAGTTGCATGTGCAGTTTATCACGCAAAAATCCCAGAAAACGAAGAAAGATAAATGGGTGGAAACCCTGGATATTTTAATTGCCGATTCCCAGGGAACTCGTCCCTATGAAACTTATTCGGGGGGGGAAGCCTTTCGGGTAAACTTTGCCATTCGTCTAGCCTTAGCGAAACTATTGGCGCAACAGTCGGGAACCGCCTTACAAATGCTGATTATTGATGAAGGATTTGGCACACAAGACGAGGAAGGGTGCGATCGCCTGATCGCGGCGATCAATGCCATTTCTCCTGAATTTGCCTGCATCCTCACTATTACTCACCTGAATTTCTTTAAGGAAGCGTTTCCGGTGCGTATCGAGGTGACGAAAACGGCGAATGGTTCGCAACTTTCGGTACAAAGTTGACGATCGATACCTGAGTCATAGAACCCCGGTTTCTTGAAGAAACCGGGGTTCTACCAGCAAGCCATCTATTCTATACTGAGGAAGCTAGCGTTTTCAGGGATTGTTTGATGCGATCGCCATCTTGTCCTTTCTGATTCCAGAGTAACCAAGATTGGATCAAGTCGGGGCCGTGGACTTCACCCGTTAAGGCGGCACGTAGACTCCGCATGACTAAACCTTTTTTCACCTTTTTCGCTTTGGTGACGGCTTTGATGGCATCTTTGAGGGTGTCTTCAGTGGCGCTTTGCCCTTCGACTGTAGCTAAAAGGGACTCTAGAATCTCTTTTACGCCCTCTTTTTGCAGTTGTTCCGTTGCTTCTTCAGAAAACTCGATCTCTTCAGTAAAGAACATTTGTGCTAATTCCACGGCTTCCGGCAAACGGGTTAAACTAGGGCCGATTAAGGCAACAATTTGTTCTAACCAGGGACGCTCTTGGGAGTCTGTGGCAAAACCGGCTTCTTTCCAGACGGGAAGGATCAGATCGGTTAATTCAGGGATGGGAAGATGATGGAGATATTGGCTGTTAATCCAGTTGAGTTTGTCCCAATCAAATTTAGCACCGGCTTGATTGACGCGATCGAAGGTAAAGGTTTTGGCAGCTTCGTCTAGGGTAAAGATTTCCTGCGTCGCATCGGGAGCCGTCCACCCCAACAGGGTCATATAATTGGCTAAACCCGGAGCAATATAGCCCATCTTACGGAAGTCGGAAATGGAGGTTACGCCATCGCGCTTGGAGAGTTTGCGCCCTTCTTGATTTAAGATGAGGGGCGTGTGGGCAAATTCAGGAACCTGTCCGCCGAAGGCTTCGTAGAGTAAAATCTGTTTGGCAGTGTTGGCAATATGATCTTCGCCGCGAATGACATGGGTAATGGCCATGTCCATATCATCAACGACTACAGCTAAATTATAGAGGGGTTGGCCGACTCCTCCGGCTTCGGCAGCACGAGCAACCACCATATCCCCCCCTAAGTCGCTGGCTTTCCAACTGAC
This sequence comes from Roseofilum sp., assembly GCF_982964205.1. NCBI lineage: Bacteria > Bacillati > Cyanobacteriota > Cyanophyceae > Desertifilales > Desertifilaceae > Roseofilum > Roseofilum sp. Next base: position 8,836 of record NZ_CEZBFX010000026.1, read on the forward strand.
GGTTCCTCGGACTAAATCTTTCCAAACAATGGTGCGATCGTCGTCTATTCTAAAGCGAATGACGGGTTTGCGACCTTCAGCTTCAAAGGCGGCTTGTTCGTCTGCCGTCAAATTGCGATGGCGGTTATCATAGCGGGGAGCAAGTCCGGCGGCTTTTTGCTTGGCTCGCATGTCGTCGAGTTCTTCGGGAGTGCAATAGCAGCGATAGGCTAATCCTTGATCGAGTAAGGTTTGTACGGCTTGTTTATAGAGATCGAGCCGTTGGGACTGATAAAATGGGCCTTCATCCCAGGTTAAGCCTAGCCAATTGAGGCCTGCGAGGATATTATCGGTGTATTCGGGGCGCGATCGCTCCCGATCCGTATCTTCAATTCTGAGAATAAACTGTCCTCCTAGATGGCGGGCGAATAACCAGTTAAATACAGCCGTCCGTGCTGTACCAATATGGAGGTTTCCAGTGGGACTCGGTGCAATTCTAACTCTGACGCTCACAAAAGTTTTCTCTTTCGATACAACTTTTTCTCATTCTAACCCTTGAAATGCTCTTAAATCCCTATAAGGATTGAAAACTAACTCGCCAAAAGACACTTCAGGGGGGAAATCAGCCAAGAATATTGACAAAATAAGACCCAACCTTTACCCATGGAAATCAAGGCTTTCCAGAACCAAGGGGTCGTTAACACTTTAGGATTTTGAGTTAAGAAAACGCCAGTTAAATACATAGTCAGCCGCTACTCCAGATGAGGTGATGAATGACAAATCATGGATGGGAAAAACAATCGCGTGAAGTAAGCAGCGCGTTAACTTCCCCTATGCTTTACACCATAAGGAAATGCTGGAACTCGATCTATCCCGATTGTGCTAGTCTCTAAACCGCACAAAGCGCTTTGCGCTAGGGAATGGGGAATAGGTTACGGTAGCGAACTTTTTCTCTGCTATAGGACAGGGAGATCGTGTCGTTCCTGATGGGTAAGACTAGAGACACCTGGGTAACTGGCAACTTTGCTCACCAGTGGTTTCGGCATCAGAAATCCAGATTTCTGGCAATCTTCGATCAAAAATTGAGAACTCTGGGCAGACTGGTGTAGAATACTAAGAAATGTTACAGAGCGAAAAAGAAACTAAATGCGAGTTGCGATCGCTGGAGCTGGATTAGCAGGACTCTCCTGCGCCAAATACCTCACCGATGCGGGTCACACCCCCATTGTCCTAGAGCGTCGGGATGTCCTAGGAGGAAAAGTAGCCGCCTGGAAAGACGAAGACGGGGACTGGTACGAAACCGGATTGCACATCTTTTTTGGGGCTTATCCCAATATGCTGCAATTATTCAAAGAACTCGACATTGAAGACCGTTTGCAATGGAAACAGCACACGATGATCTTCAACCAGCCAGAACAACCCGGAACCTACTCCCGGTTTGACTTTCCCGATCTTCCCGCTCCCATTAATGGTCTAATTGCCATTCTCCGCAATAACGATATGCTCACCTGGGGCGAAAAAATCCAATTTGGCATCGGACTGCTTCCAGCTATCCTTAAGGGACAGAGCTATGTAGAGGAAATGGATCGATATTCCTTTAGTGAATGGCTCAAAAAACAAAACGTACCGCCTCGCATTGAAACCGAAGTCTTCATCGCCATGTCCAAAGCGTTGAACTTCATTAACCCCGATGAAATTTCTGCCACCATTATCCTCACAGCTCTGAATCGATTTCTCCAGGAGAAAAACGGCTCGAAAATGGCCTTCCTCGATGGCTCTCCCACAGAAAGACTGTGCCAGCCTTTAGTCGATTATATTAGCGATCGCGGTGGCCAAGTTCGACTCAACGCCCCCATCAAACAATTCCTCCTCAAAGACGACTACAGCGTTGGCAGCTTTTTACTGCGCGGACTCGACGGTCAACCCGATGAAGAGCTAACCGCCGATGTCTACGTTTCTGCCATGCCCGTAGATCCCCTGAAAACCATCCTGCCCCAACCTTGGCGAACCATGCCCTACTTCCAGCAACTCCAAGGACTAGAAGGGGTTCCCGTCATCAACCTGCACCTGTGGTTTGACCGCAAACTCACCGACATTGACCATCTGCTCTTTTCCCGCTCTCCCCTTCTCAGTGTCTACGCAGACATGAGTAACACCTGCAAAGAGTACGCTAACCCAGACCGCTCCATGCTGGAACTGGTTCTAGCCCCCGCTAAAGACTGGATCTCGAAATCCGATGAAGAAATCATCGCCGCCACTTTAGCCGAACTGAAAACCCTATTTCCCCAACATTTCACGGGCGACAACCCGACAAAATTACTCAAATCCCACGTCGTCAAAACCCCTCGCTCAGTCTACAAAGCCACCCCCGGACGGCAAAATCATCGCCCTTCCCAAGAAACTCCCATTCCCAACTTCTATCTCACTGGAGATTACACCATGCAGCGCTACCTCGCCAGCATGGAAGGAGCAGTCTTATCCGGCAAATTAACCGCCCAAGCTATTGTCAGAAGTCAGGAATTAGGAGAAACTCCAATAAAGTCCCCGGCTAAATCTGAGTCTGCCCTCTAAATTTCCCACCGCCGAATCTCTCTGTAACCCATGCTGCAATTACCGAAGCCTGCTCGCATGAGACCGCTTGTCTCCCTAGAACAATCCTATGAACTCTGTCGTCAAATTACGGCAACCTACGCTAAAACCTTCTATTTAGGAACCCTGTTGATGCCAGAAATCAAGCGCCGCGCCATCTGGGCCATTTATGCTTGGTGTCGGCATACCGATGAATTGGTAGATGGTAAGGAAAGTGAAATTACCACTCCAGAAACCCTTGACCATTGGGAACAACGCCTAGAAGAAGTGTTTGACGGACGTGCCATCACCGATGAAGAAGTTGCCCTAGTGGATGCCCTACACCAGTTTCCCCTAGACATTCAGCCCTTTCGCGATATGATTGCCGGGCAACGAATGGATTTATTCCAAAGTCGGTATCAAACGTTTGACGATCTGTATTTGTACTGTTACCGAGTTGCGGGAACCGTGGGGTTAATGTCTACGTGTGTAATGGGCGTAGATGAGTCCGGTTCTGTTGCTCCTTGGCATAATCGCCCCTATGTACCGATAGAAGAGGCGGTAGCCCTAGGTATTGCCAACCAGTTAACAAATATTCTCAGGGATGTAGGGGAAGACATTCAGCGCGGCAGAATTTATTTACCCTTGGAAGAGTTGGCTCTGTTTGACTATACGGAAGAGGATTTACTGAACGGGGTGATTGACAAGCGTTGGCGCGAGTTTATGCGCTTTCAAATTCAACGAGCGCGGAAGTTCTACAAACAAGCAGAACGGGGGGTACGCTATCTGATTCGGGATGCTCGATGGCCAGTTTGGTCAGCGTTGATGCTCTATCAACAGATTTTAGGAGCGATCGAACGCAATGATTATGATGTATTTAGCAAACGCGCTTATGTGTCTTTACCGAAGAAATTGGTGACTTTGCCTGTGGCTTATATGCGATCGCAAATCTTCTAATCCTATCCAATTACTTTAAGCAAGGGGCTGAGGGTCCCTTGTTTAGTAGCACTTCATCCAGTTTTGTCCTATTCTGAGATTCTTGGCGATCGTGGTAGGGCGGGCAGTTGATTCAAATAAGATTCAGATATGATTGTAGGGGCAAACAACCATTTGCCCCTACAGATCCCATTTTTGCAGATAGATCTTAATGACTATAACCCTTCTTTTCTTTTACACCTTATCCATTTTGGCGACGACGAGTACCAACTAAGGCTGCACCAACTAGACCAAGACCCAGGAGAGTTGCAGGTTCAGGTACAGCAGTAAATACAGCACCACTTAGAGCCATATCATCAATTGAACCACCAGAATTGAGAATAGCCCAAGCCTCATCAACCGTCATATTGTTCTGTTGGAAAGTCAGGTTACCTGCCCCCTTCGTTGTTTCCCCACTAATGTCAAAGGTACCAAAAAGTGCTACATCAATAGAAATATTAGCACCACTTTGCTTAATATCATATTCAGCATTCTCTAAGATGAAGACGTTAGCTCCGTCAGTAATTTCCCCAACATCACCCATGGCCACCTCAAAAGGATTTTTCGTCCCGAAATCTAGGAAAGGATTTTCATAGATATCACCACTAAAGCTAACGACTTCCTGGATTTGTGCAGTTTGGAATGGAGCAAAAACACCTTCCTGAGTTGTCAGAGCCACAGGAGTGAAGGGTTCATTATTAAAGTCTAGTGCATCTTTAGTTAAGGTAACACTCGTTAGACCGTCGATACCAAAACCACCGCTGAATTGAGTAGAGCTGAAAGCCTTGGCAGCACTGGAAGTAGCCATAACACCAGCAACGGTTAAGGGAAGAACAGCGATAGAAGCAACGAGTTGGTTTTTCATGACTTATTAGGACTCCAAATAACTTGAATGAGTGTTTGTTTAGTATTGAGCTTAGACCAATATCTTTTCGAGCTTGTAGAAACAACATTGTGAACACCCTGAGTAAACATGTTCAGTAATGTTCCTGAGTGTTTTCCTCTCATGACTCTAAGCTAGCAAGAACTACGGCGTACTTACAAGCATTTCCCGAAACTTCACGGAAACTTTAAAAAAATAGGTTCATCATGAAGGATCTGTGAAGTTGATCTGGGATTTCCCGGATCTGGGTCACGAGAGAGCTATCTTTGCCTGGATTGACCTCGTCTAAAGCGATACTGTGTATTCTTCTAGTATAATACCTTTGTCTTTATACTTTATGATCTTAAAGAAAATTTTTGAGTTTGTCTTTGATTTTGCCTCGGTTTATTGCGTAAAATTTGGGTTGTGAGTCCATTAACGTGGACCACGTGTGGAAAGATTGCTTACGAGTAGGGAGAGTGGGAAAATACCATTAGAGTAGGTTGAGTGGGAACTCGTGAGTGGGGTAAGTACAAGTTATGACCGAAACTCGAAGTTTACAAAACTATATCAATGGGCAATGGTGCGTCTCTAGAGCAACGGAATCGATTTCGGTAACAAACCCAGCGACGAGTGAGGACTTAGGAAAAGTTCCGGTTTCTCCAGCTACTGAGGTCGATCGCGCAGCAACGGCAGCTAATATCACTCAGCAGGATTGGCGCAGGGTTCCGCCTCAAGAGAGAATTCAGTATTTGTTTAAGCTAAAGGGGTTGTTAGAGCGGGATTTTGAGAGCCTTGCCCAGACAATTACGATCGAGTGCGGTAAAACGTTGAAGGAGTCCCAAGGGGAGTTACGGCGAGCGATTGAGAATGTGGAAGTGGCTTGTGGGATTCCGACTCTGATGCAAGGGGTTAATCTGGAAGATATTGCCCAGGGGATTGATGAAATCATGATTCGGCAACCGGTAGGAGTTGCAGCAGTTATTGCACCGTTTAATTTCCCGGCGATGATTCCGTTTTGGTTTATGCCCTATGCTCTCGCTTGTGGCAATACTTATATTGTAAAACCTTCGGAGAAAGTGCCCCTGACAATGGAAAAGGTGTTTCATCTGTTAGAGGAAACACGACTACCCAACGGAGTAGTGAATTTAGTCCATGGAGCGAAGGAAACCGTAGACGCAATTTTAGAGCACCCCTTGATTCGGGCGATTAGTTTTGTCGGTTCTAGTCCAGTGGCTCGATATATATATAGTCAAGCGGCGGCGCATGGGAAGCGGGTGCAGTGTCAGGGAGGAGCAAAAAATCCGATTATTGTGCTGCCGGATGCGGATCTGGAGATGACGACGCGTATTGTGATTGATAGTGCGTTTGGCTGTGCGGGACAGCGCTGTTTAGCGGCTTCGATCGCTCTCACGGTTGGTTCTGTGCGAGATTCGTTTCGGGAGGCGATCGCCACCACCGCAAGGGAGCGTAAGGTCGGGTTTGGTCTGGATGAAGGTATCCAAATGGGCCCAGTCATTACTGAAGGGAGTCAACAGAGAATTGAAGGATTAATCGATCGCGGAACCCAAGAAGGCGCTCAACTTCTTGTAGATGGCAGAAAGGCGAACATTCCCGGTTACGAAAAAGGTTACTTTGTGCGACCGACTATTTTAGATGGAGTTGAGCCAGAGAGCGCGATCGCCGGAACCGAAATTTTCGGCCCAGTTCTGGGCTTAATGCATGTGAACGATTTAGAGGAGGCGATCGCCTTAATCAACCAAAGTCCCTGGGGAAATATGGCCTGTTTATTTACCAGTAATGGCGCAGCCGCCCGTAAATTCCGCTATGAAGTTGAAGCCGGAAATATTGGGATTAACATTGGTGTTGCTGCACCCATGGCCTTCTTCCCCTTTAGTGGTTGGAAAGAGAGCTTTTTTGGGGATTTACACGGTCAAGGCCGTCATGCCGTTGAATTTTTCACTCAAACTAAAGTTGTCATTGAACGCTGGCCCAAGAACTGGTCGCGGCACTTTTAACCTCATCGGTCATAAAAAATAGATTATAATTTCCTATAAACAAGATTGCCAAATTGAGATGCCAATTAGATGCCAAAAAATCAAGATTCTGGGTTTATTCTAATTGTAGATGATAATCCCACTAATCTATCCGTACTCTCAGAAGCCCTTAGTAGTGAAGGATTTCGCTTTCGGGTAGCGATGGATGGAGAAAGTACCCTCACTCTTGTCGAACGGAATCAACCCGAACTCATCTTGCTTGATGTACAAATGCCAGGAATAGATGGTTTTGAAGTCTGTTCTCGACTCAAAGAAAAACCTCTTACCGAAAAAATTCCCATTATTTTCGCTACGGCATTATCTGATACAGAAAGCAAAACGAAAGGCTTTGCTCTAGGTGCAGTCGATTACATTCCAAAACCTTTCGATCGCGAAGAAGTCCTCGCAAGAGTACGGGTGCATCTGCAACTCAAACACTTGAGAGAATCTTTAGAAGACCAAGTGCGCGATCGCACGGCTGCTTTGCAACAAGCTCAGGTTCAGTTAGTTCAACAAGAAAAACTCTCCAGTTTAGGAGAAATGGTCGCGGGGATTGCCCACGAACTCAATAATCCAATTACCTTTCTTTCTAGCAATCTTGAACCCTTAAAAGACTATGTGGTAAGTGTAAAAGACATTCTTCATCTCTACGAGCAAGACTGTCCTAAACCCTCAACAGAATTAGAGAAAGCTATAGATGATTTAGATTTAGATTTTGTGCTGGAGGATATGGAAAAAATCATCGAATCTTTTACTCTTGGTGTCAAACGAATCAAAAACATATCGGAATCTCTGCGGATCTTTTCTCGTGCCGATAGCGAAACAAAAATTGAAGCAGACTTACACGCATGTCTAGATAGTACCCTGACTATTTTGCAACATCGTATCAAAGGGAGTGGAGATCGCGACCCCATCGAAATCATTAAAGCCTACAATTCCCTGCCCCCAGTCTTGTGCTATCCCGGGCCGCTGAATCAGGTATTTATGAATATCTTAGCCAATGGGATTGATGCTCTAGATGAAAGCCTCTTACAAGGTAAATTAGACAACCCAAAACTTGAAATCCAAACCAAATTATTGCCCTCAGACAAAATTGAGATTCAAATTACCGATAATGGTCTCGGTATTCCCGAATCGATCCAAACCCGTTTGTTTGAACCGTTATTTACCACTAAACCGGTGGGAAAAGGAACCGGATTGGGACTGGCGATCGCTCATCAAATTGTGGTAGAAAAGCACCAAGGACAACTGAGTGTAGAATCTCATCTAGGGAAAGGAACTACATTTACCATTGAAATTCCGATCCAAGGTTAAGCCAATTCAGTCGCCCGAAAATCCAGTCATAGAAGAAAAAAGTAATGATAAATTTAAATCCATGAAATCATGAAACGTCGCCACTTTATCCATACATCAGCAACGGCCTTAACAGGAGCAGCCGCCCTAGGCAGTTGTAGCCAGCCAGATCAGCAAAGTGAACCAATTGAACCAGACTCCAATGTCCTTTTTCCCGTTGTGCAATGGCGAATGGCTACCAGTTGGTCTAAAGCACTCAATATTGTATTTGGAAGCGCAGAAACCCTATCGCGCCGTGTCAAAGAAATGACAGGAGGACGATTCGTAATTATTCCCTATGGTGGAGGAGAATTAGTGCCTCCCTTAGAAATCTTAGATGCTGTTGGTAATGGCACAGTAGAATGCGGTCACTCAGGAGGCACTTACTATATCGAGAAAAACCGCGTCTTTGGTATCGATACATTACCCTTTGGCATGAATTCCCAACAGCTCACCGCCTGGCTATATCGGGGAGGTGGCTTGAACCTTTTACAAGATCTCTATGCTGACTATGGCGTGATTAATTTTCCAGCAGGGCAAACTGGGGTTCAGATGGGAGGATGGTTCAGAGAAAAAGTCTCTACACCAGCCGATTTTAACGGGCTAAAGATGAGAATACCGGGCGCTGGAGCGCAGGTAATGAGTCGTTTAGGAGTCGAGCCGGTTACCTTATCTTCCACTGAAGTCTTTTCCGCTATGGAGTCAGGAGAGCTTGATGCGGCAGAGTTTAGCGGGCCGTTTGATGATGAAAACCTGGGAATTTATCATGTTGCTCCTTACTACTACTATCCCGGTTGGTGGGAAACGAGTTTTCTATTTCAACTCTACGTTAATTTAGAGGCTTGGAATCAACTGCCTAATATATACCAAGAAATTTTTAAAGCGGCAGCTATAGAAACTCATGTGACGACATTGGCTCACTATGACACGGAAAATGGTGCGGCTCTAAAGCGATTAATCAGTCGCGGTACGGAGTTGTTACCCTTCAGCGAAGAAATATTGAATGCGGCTTATGCAATAGCGATTGAACTCCAGGAAGAAATGGCTGCTCAAGATCCCGGTTTTAAGGCTGTTTATGACCATTGGAGGGCGTTTCGCAATAATATTTCGGGGTGGCACGCAGTCAGCGAACTGAGCTATGCCAATTTTGCGTTTAATCGCGATCGCTAATCATAGCGCTTCGCGCTAGGGAATGGGGAATAGGGAATAGGGAATAGGGAATAATGGAGGAGAATGTGCGCAGGGCCTTGCTATATATTGGGAGTAACCTCAAATGACTAAACTCTCCCCAGTTTCGAGTATCTCTAAGGTCGGCAAGTCTTTGAGAGCGTCGTGGAACGATAAAATTTACCATCTCAATATTAGTCAAAAGCTCAATATCAGCTTTGGCATTCTGGCAGCCCTTACCTTTTTAGTGGCTGGACGCAGCTACCTAGCGGGACTTTGGGTCACCCAAAAAATTCAACAAACTCAGAATATACGAGTTCCTTTGGCGATCGCCTCCGGGAATGCTCAAGAAAACCTGTTAGATATGCTGCTCAATGTTCGGGGGTATAACATCACGGGAGAATCGCGATTTCGGACTCAGTACGAACAATCGAGGCTGGCATTCGAGGCCAATCTTGCTCAATTAGAGATACTATTAGGCCAGGAACCGATCGCCGATGACATCGATCTCCAATCCCTAGAGAAATTGAAAGCTGCCTATCAGCAATGGTCTACCCTACCGGATCGACTCTTTCTACTCAAAGATAGCCCCCGCAAGAATCAACCCGCTCTCAAGCACTTTATTGCCCAGGCAGAAGCTCCTGCTGAGAGGCTCAGAGCAGAAATTGACCAGATTTCTAACTGGCAGGAAGACAACGCCTCATCGATCGCAGATTTGTCGTTGTTCAAGGAAATCTTGAGGTTTCAGGGGTCATTTGACGGCATGTTAGGGGAGCTAAAAGGATATATTGCTACCCAAAATATGTCCCTGCGACTAGAATATGCGAGCGCTCTCAAAAAAAATGATGCGGCTTGGGAAGCGCTCCAAGAGCAGAAGTCCCTATTGCCCGTAGAACAGCGTCAAGCCCTAGAGAAGGTAGAAGGGTTGCGATCGCAGTTTTTAGCAGAAACGGCTGCCCTCTTTGCCCTCGTGGAAGGAGAACGTTATCGTGAAGATATTTTCCTGTTTAAAACAGAAGCTGCACCAGTAACCCGCGAAATGGTGGCCCTATTAGAAGCGATCGTTACCCACCAACAGGAACAATTATCCCAAGATTTACAGGCAGGAAGTCAAAGTTTAAGTCAAGCCCAGTGGCAAGGACTACTGGCAGGTTTAATCGCTTTATCCATGGCTATCATTTTAGCGATTGCCCTACGACGACAAATTGCCCAACCCATTATTCGGTTAACCGACGTAACCAACCGGGTGATGTCCGGCAATTTAGAAGCTCAAGCAGTTGTAGAATCGGGCGATGAAGTTGGAACTCTAGCTCAAACGTTCAATAACATGACGGCCTCCTTGCAAGCATCTCGTGCAGAAATGCAATGTTATAATGAAGCCCTAGAAGAACGGGCGGAAGAACTCAAACGCTCAAAAGAACAAGCCGAAGTCGCTAACCAAGCCAAAAGTGATTTTTTGGCCAATATGAGTCACGAACTACGAACGCCTTTGAATGGTATTCTCGGTTATGCTCAAATTTTAGTCCGCTCTAAAGTCCTTGCAGATAAAGAGCGTCATGGAATAAATGTCATTTACCAATGTGGTTCCCATCTACTCACCCTAATCAATGATATTTTAGACCTCTCTAAAATTGAGGCACGCAAACTCGAACTGAATCCCAAAGCCGTACATTTACCGTCCCTACTGCAAAGTGTGGTGGAAATGTGCAAAATTAAAGCTCAACAAAAGGGGATTGAGTTTATCTATCAACCTAGCTCTAGCTTACCGGATGGCGTAGAAACGGATGAAAAACGCCTACGACAGGTCTTGATTAATTTGTTGGGTAATGCGATTAAATTTACTGATTCTGGTTCGGTAACCCTGGGAATCGAGGTTCTCGATCGCTCTGCAACCACTGCCTCCATTCTATTCAAGGCAATGGATACCGGATTCGGTATTGCCGAAGCCGATCGCATTAAGTTGTTTGAAGCGTTTGAACAGGTGGGCGATCGCCAAAAACAATCGGAAGGAACCGGTCTAGGACTAGCCATTAGCCAACGGATTGTACAACTGATGGGGGGCAAGATTCAAGTTAAAAGTCAACTGGGAGTCGGCAGTGAATTCTTCTTCACCACAGAACTCCCCATTGCTGAAGATTGGGTGCAGCAAGTTAAAGACGATCGCAGTCATAATATCATTGGATATGAAGGCGATCGTCGTACCATTCTGGCGATCGACGATCGTTGGGAAAACCTCGCTGTTGTGCGAAACCTGTTAGAATCCGTTGATTTCAAAGTCATTGAAGCAGAAAATGGTCAACAAGGATTAGAACAACTCCGTTCAGTCCAACCCGATCTAGTGATTACCGATCTAGTCATGCCTGTAATGGATGGATTTGAATTTTTAACGCAGGTTTATTCATCCAAAGATCTGCAACAGACTATCGTCATTGTTTCATCCGCTTCTGTCTCTGAACTCGATCGCCAACGTGCCCTAGATACCGGCGGGCATGACTTTTTGCCTAAACCCGTAGATGCCAAATTACTCTTTCAGTTACTCTCGGCTCATTTAAATTTAGAGTGGGTTTATCAAGACCCTCCTCCAGATTCATCTTCACCTCAAGGAGCCGATGGAGGCCAATCGGAGCGGATGATTGTGCCGGATCGCGAAGTCTTAGAGCAATTGCTCGTTCTCGTACAAGATGGAGATATTCAAGCCATAGCCGAAGTTGCAGAAGATCTGGTGGCCAGCGATCCGCCCTTAAGTGTTTTTACCCAACAAATGTTGCAATTAGCCAACACTTTCCAGCTCAAACGCTTACAAACCTTCATCAGCCAGTTCCTTAATGAATAAGTTGACCCAATATCCCTTATCCAGTATGCTGATAACAAATGATTGTTTTTGTGTAGCATCTATACCAGCAGAAATACATGGTTTCACCATCTCTATCAAATTCTGATCGCACAATAAGGGATCGCCTAAACCCTTCCTCATCTGACCATCAAGACTCCGACCTCCTTATTTGGCGACCGCACGATTCCAAATATCAAACCTCAGAATGGTATACCGGTTACGGTGAAATCGAGCAAGAAGGAGATCGGCGCTCATTTAAAGTGACAGCCACCTATACCCTGCAAGCAGAAGTCAAAATAGTCCAAGGGATTTTAGACCCCACCATCCCTATTTTGGCCAATCTTTATCGAGAACGGGGTCGCTGCATCAGCATTATCGATCGAACCATTGATGAACTTTATGGAGAAGCCCTACGCCACTATTTCCAAGTTCATGAAATCCCCTTAGAACTCAAAGTTTGTCGTGCTTGGGAATCGGATAAAACCCCTGAAACGGTTCATCAACTCCTGCATTTTTTAGGTAAAGAAGGCTGTGATGTTTCGCGCAACGAACCCGTTTTAGTCGTTGGCGGTGGAGTTCTCAGCGATGTTGCAGGATTAGCCTGCGCTTTGCAGCATCGGCGTACGCCCTATGTGATGATCGGGACTTCAATTGTGGCGGCCATTGATGCTGGCCCTTCTCCTCGCACTTGTGTGAATGGGGAGTTATTTAAAAATAGTATCGGCGTATATCATCCTCCAGTTTTAACCTTCGTAGACCGTAGCTTTTTCCGTACCTTACCCACCGGTCATATTCGCAATGGTATGGCGGAAATTATCAAGATGGCAGTGACCGACGATCGAGAATTATTTGAACTCTTGGAACAGTACGGGGTAGACCTGATTGAAACCCATTTTGCCACGGTCAATGGGAGTCCAGAGCTAGAGAAAATTGCTGATGAAGTCATTTATCGTGCCCTGTATGCATATATGAAGCATGAAGGGACGAATATGTTTGAAACCTATCAAGATCGTCCCCACGCCTACGGCCATACTTGGAGTCCCCGGTTTGAACCAGCAGCCAAATTAATGCACGGTCATGCAGTTACCATTGGCATGGCTTTTGGCGCAACTTTATCAGCCAAAATGGACTGGATCGGTGCTGGCGATCGCGATCGCATTATCAACCTCTGTCGCACCCTTGGTTTATCCGTCTATCATCCCATTGTTGAAGACACAGAACTCATGTTCGCAGGCCAGAAAAATATGCGCCGTAAGCGCGGCCAAGGCGGGCTTTGGGCCCCCTTACCCCAAGGCAGTATTGGCTCGTGTGATTATGCTCAAGAAGTGTCTCCAGAACTATTACAAAGTGCAATAACAGAACATCAAGACATCTGTAGTCAGTTTCCCGATGGTGGTGCAGGGCAGGAAATGTATCTTAGCGATCTAGGATTAGAGTAAGGGAACAATTGTTATGAGTGAAAACCATCCAGAGGTTCAGAACCCTAGACCCGTGACTCCCCTAGGGATTTTAGTAGAACAGTTGGAAGCCATTTCCAAACAGGCAAAATCCACCAATATCCCGACAGAGCTAATCGATCAAATCGAACGAACGTATCAACTTGCGGCTGGACTTAATCCTTACATTGAAGCCAATACGACTCAAGAATCCCCCGCTTTAGCCACCCTTGCTCACAAAACCAGTCAAGAACCCTGGGAACTTCGATTTTCCGATGGCGAAACCGTGCGTCAGTTAGAGCAAGAAATGCTTTCTGGACATCTGGAAGGCCAAACCCTAAAAATGTTTGTGTCCATGACGAATGCCAAGCATATCCTAGAGATTGGCATGTTTACCGGTTATTCTGCCCTAGCCATGGCTGAAGCCTTACCCGATGATGGACAAGTCATTGCCTGTGAAATTGACCCCTATGTAGCGGAATTTGCTCAAGCCTGTTTTAAGCAATCTGCTGATGGAGACAAGATTTCAGTCAAGGTTGGGCCAGCTTTGGACATTATGAAAGACTTAGCCGAAGCCGGAGAATCCTTTGATTTTGTGTTTATCGATGCCGATAAGGGTAAGTATATTCAGTATTTGCAGATGCTATTAGAGACATCTCTGTTAGCTGAAAATGGCTGGATCTTCGTCGATAACACCTTGTTGCAAGGGCAGCCTTATCTGAAACCGGAACAGCGTAGTGCCAATGGGGAGGCGATCGCCCAGTTTAATCGCTTTGTCACTGAAGACCCCAGAGTAGAGCAGGTGTTGCTTCCCTTGCGCGATGGTGTGACGATGATTCGCAGAAAGTCGAAACCATAAAATCAACATGCTCATCATATTATTTATCCAAAACCGTGCTTATGCTCTCTTTCAGAACTTAAGCACTTTCCTGTTACTTACCCTCCTCTTACCCTTCAATCTCTTAAAAATCTTACCAGCCTTACTCTGGAATATTCTCACTTCTATCCGAGCCAAACTGCCAGGAGATGAAAAGCCTAAGAATATCCTGATTACTGGGGCAAAAATGTCCAAATCCCTACAACTAGCTCGTAGCTTTAATGGGGCTGGACATCGCGTTTTCCTTTTAGAAACCCATAAATATTGGCTCTCAGGAAATCGTTTTTCCAATGCTATTAAAGATTTTTATACAGTTCCTAATTCTGAGAAAAACTGGGACGGTTATCAGCAAGCAGTATTAGAAATTGTCCAAAAAGAAAACATCAATTTATTTATCCCCGTATCAAGTGCCGCAGGCAGTTACGATGAATCGCGACTCAAAGCAATTCTATCCCCCTATTGTGAGGTCTTTCATTTTGATCTAGATATCACTGAGCTGCTAGACAACAAATTTACATTTATTGAAAAAGCCAAAAATCTGGGTTTATCTGTTCCCAAGTCATTTTTAATGACTGACTCGAAGCAAATCCTGGATTTTGATTTTGTGCAAGATGGCAGTCGATATATCCTCAAAAGCATTCCCTATGACTCCGTACGCCGTTTGGACATGACCAAACTACCCATGAAGTCTGAGCAAGAAATGGAAGAGTTTGTCAAAGAGTTACCCATAACTGAAGATAAACCTTGGATTATGCAAGAATTTGTTCAAGGGAAAGAATATTGTACTCATAGCACAGTTAGAAAGGGGAAAATAAGACTGTATTGCTGTTGTGAATCCTCTGAATTCCAAGTCAACTACAATCATGTAGAAGAACCGGAAATTTATCAATGGGTGAAAACTTTTGTCAGAGCCTTAAATCTCACGGGTCAAATCTCCTTTGATTTTATTAAAACCGAAGATGGACAAGTGTATCCCATAGAATGCAATCCTAGAACCCATTCCGCTATTACCACCTTTCACGATCATCCCGGAGTCGCGGATGCCTATCTGAAAGATGTTGAAGATGAAACCAAAAGCCCAATTTTTCCCCTACCTGATAGTAAACCCACGTACTGGACATACCATGAATTGTGGCGACTGACTCAAATTAGATCGTTTGGGCAATTCAAGGCTTGGATTAAAAGGATGATTGAAGGTACAGATGGCATTTTTCAGCCTCATGACCCCCTACCTTTTTTGATGGTACATCATTGGCAAATTCCTCTGCTGATATTGCAGAATTTGAAAACAATGAAGGGTTGGGTACGAATCGATTTTAATATCGGCAAATTAGTTGAATTAGATGGTGATTGAAAACAAGAGTATCCCACTGAAAGATCTGAATTTTACTTTAGAAAAATAATATGTAATATGTCTCTAACTCAATCGTCTCAAAGTCTCTTAAAAGTCTTGCACCTAGCAGGTTCTCGCGTCTCAAATTTTTACTACGACTTATCGATGATTTACGCTAAAGAGGTCGTACAGCCTCCAGGAGTTAGCAGTTACTATGCAATTGTCAATCCAGATGGTTTTTGGCAGTTGGGAATGTCATTGGATTCCAGGTCAGAAAAGATATCACTTCAGGAGATGATGGCTCGACTCCCCCAGATCGATCTGGTAGTTCCCCATATGTTTTGTTTTCCTGGCATGACGAGCTTCCGGGCGTTTTTTGAGGATATTTTAGGTTTACCAATGGTGGGTTCTCCATGCTACTGTACCGCCCTAGCAACGAACAAAGCTCATACCAAAAGTGTGGTGTCTGCTGCTGGGGTTCGTGTGGCGAAGGGACAAGAGGTACGTCGAGGGGATAGGATAACCCTAGAAACGCCCTTAATTGTCAAACCGAACTCGGAAGATAACTCTTTAGGATTAACGTTGGTTTCCAGAGAAGATCGAATCTCTGAAGCTTTGGAAGTGGGCTTTGAGCATGATGAAGTCTTGTTAGTGGAAGAGTATATTCCTGGTAGGGAGTTGCGGGTAGGAGTTATTGAACACAAGGGAGAGTTATGGGTAGCGCCGACGATCGAGTATTTGGTCACTGAGAAGAACCCAGTTAGAATGGTACAGGATAAGTTAGAGCGTCGGTCTGATGGTACTCCCTATAGACAATCGAAAAATTCGCCAGTTAAACTGGTTTGTCCTGCGGATGTGACACCAGAATTATTTGAGAAGGTGGCTGATGCTGCGAAGAAAGCCCATATTGCTTTGGGGTGTCGTGACTACTCCCTGTATGATTTTCGGGTACATGCTCAAACCCATGAACCCTACTTGTTAGAGGCGGGTTTATTTTGGTCGTTTGGCAAAATTAGTGTGATTTCCCGGATGCTAGAGGCTGATGCCCAAAACATAGAAGAAGTCATCTTAGATCTATGGCACACAGCGGCTCAGCGAAATCCTGTGGCGCGTGGTTCAAGTATAGTACGACATACTAGGAGAACGGTTTTTCCTGACAGAAATTCAACAATCTAGTCAGATCGGCAAATGTCTCTCTATAGGGGATAGAGCGATCGCAATCTCCAAAAATGACAGAAGAGAGATATCTAATCATCAATCATCGCTGTATCACCATCGGGACTTTTTTCAACACCCCGTTCATCAGGGCGATCGCCCTCTAGGGTGGGTGGAGGAGTTAAATATTGGTCTTCATTTTCTAGGTTTTCATCGGCATAAAAGCGATAGAAGAGGAGGCTATCTTCAAAGCCATGTTCATCTAAAACATGATGAATAATGCCGAGGTTAACCATCATTTCTCCCATCATAATCGCTTCGGGACGGGTCGATTGTTCATGCTCCATTAACCAATCCACTGCTTCAGAACCCACAAAACAGTTAGAAAAAGCTTTTAAACCATAGCGGCGATCGCGAATCGATATGCCTTCGGGACCGCGCATTCGTTGAAGGATATCTTCCCAATTGTATTCTGGCTTAATTTTCGGGCGTTCTGGTGCAGGCACAGGTGACGGTTGCCAATCTTCTCGACCTTGTTGAGTTAACCAGGTATCCGTGACTTGTTCGAGTCCAGGTAGTTTAATATGTAAATCCCGTTGAGGAAAAGGAATTCCAATCCCATAGTGTTCTAAATATAGGGACATATAATGGAGTAAATGGGTTTTCACTTTCGGTTGTTTCAGAGGGTCTCGAATAAAGACCACAATCCGAAAGTTGAGGGCACTATCTCCAAATCCTCGAAATTGCGCTTTTGGTGGGGGATGGCGGAGAATTTCAGGATGGGGAATCTGAGCAACAGCGAGCAGGACATCATGGACGAGTTGCATGTCTGAACCATAAGCGACACCCACATAAACTTTGAGACGAGTTAAACCAGTACGATTCCAATTTTGTACTTCTCCTTCAATGAAGCGGGAGTTGGGAACCATAATGGTAATCCGGTCAATGGTGGTCATTTCGGTCACTCTAGGACCGATTCGTTGCACTAAACCTTGAAAGTCTCCCACTTGCACCAGTTCCCCGACTTGGATCGGTCGTTCAAAGATCATAATTAGACCGCTAATAAAGTCTTTGGCAATATTTTGCAAACCAAATCCAATCCCCACACCCAGGACACTGATCAGGATCGCGAGGGAACTAAAGTCTACACCGCTCAGGGTGAGAATGAGCAGAAAGCCGATGAAAAGGAGAGCATAGCGAATAAAGAACGCGATCGCCTGTTGAGAATGGCGATCTACTCCGACGAGGGGGACAATTTTTGTTTTGAGAACTTCAGTAAAAGAGTTGGTGATTAAGATTAAGGCGATCGCCATTACCCCAATTAACAGTAAATTATTCAGGGATAATGCTCGTTCACCAACGGTAAAAATTTGTGCTGAGAACAGATCCCGTAAGAAAACATAGGTGCGATATAACCAGCGACGACTGAGGGGAAATAGATGGGTTACATAGCAGATAACGATGAGCCAGGTTGATACTTGCAACAGGATCAGGACTAAAATTTTCCAGGAAGTTTTAATCAGCTCTGAATCCTGTTTCTTTTGCCGCTGTAAGCGTCGCTGAAGCCAAAACCAGAGACTTTGTAGGGCGATCGCCACAGCACTAGCCATCAGTGCCATTTTAATTGCCCAGGCTCTATAAATGGGCGTTCGTTCTCGGCGAGCGCGTTGCAGAGCTTGTTCAATCTCATTTTGCCAACGCTCGGCTTGTTCTAGGGACGGTTGCCCTGGCATCATATCCGATGCAGTCAGGGTGACGAGGTGGCGCTTATTAACTTGGAGACTAACTTGGCCGTTATTTTGGACGATTTTGACTTCAGGTGGGGTATCCGTGGCGATCGCCCGATCCAGCTTTTCCTGTAATAACTGATTCACTCGGGTGGCTCTCTCCTCAGCGCTAAAGCGCCCAGAAGCTTCTACCTCAAATAATTCATAACCATCCAATACAATTGGAGCTTGAGTGGCTATTAGTGCTGTGGGTTGAGTTTGGGCCCATCCAGGTAAGGATAATCCCAAGCCAACCCACCCCAAGAAAAGTATCAACAGCAGTTGTGCGAAAATGCTTCTGCCTCTTGTCCTTAGATAGGCTTTACGGCCGAGTCGAGTCATCTTCAATACTCCTGACTGGTTACCCAACGGTCTGATTCAGTTTATCAAAAATTTTTGCTCAAACAGCTCGAGGACGATCTCCGCTTTCGCTAATACTATGAACCTATAATGTCTATTTTAGTTCGGTCCAGGTTCTATTCCCTATTCCCTATTCCCTATTCCCCATTCCCCATTCCCCATTCCCTAAAAAATGAAGTCAATATCAAATTGGCTTAAATCTACCCAATGAAGTTCTCCTTCATCCTGCACATTAGTGGCTACCAAGAGAACCGTTTTAGAAATCATGGCGATCGCCACTGGGGAAGGGGGTCCTAAAATCCGGCCAACCACTTGGCCATACTCATCTAATAAGATTAAATGACCGCGACCGTCAGCCATAACATAGCCCCAAGAGGCGATCGCGACACATACCGGTAACTGTACTTTAATCGGAATCGGTCGCATCCGAAAAGGCTTCAAATCCATCAACAGCGGCCCATGGGTATCCCACTTAGGAATCACCAAAACTCGATAAGAAATAGCACTGGGAATAATCCGATCGACTTCTAAGGAAAGTTTCCAGTGTCCGAGAAAATTTCCCCGACGAGTAAAGACTTCGATTGCCGTTTTTCCCTGTTCCACTCGCCAAAATATTCCATGATGATCGTCAAGAATTTGGACTTGATGGACTGCCTCTCTAACGGGGACTTGAGGACGAGAGAACCAAGAGTGATGA
Organism: Roseofilum sp.; assembly: GCF_982964205.1. NCBI lineage: Bacteria > Bacillati > Cyanobacteriota > Cyanophyceae > Desertifilales > Desertifilaceae > Roseofilum > Roseofilum sp. The sequence continues at coordinate 28,212 of NZ_CEZBFX010000026.1, forward strand.
TGAGCAGTTGAATCGAGGTTTTGTTCCGAGCGATGCCAAACCCATAAGTGATTGTCCTCAGTTACTGCCGCGATCCATTGGCTGTGAGGATGGACATCTGCCTTAAAGGGAATGCGAAGATGGGCGATTAACTCAGCGGAAAGGACGGGAACTTTCGATAAATCAGGGTTTAAGTGATAAATACATTGGTTAGTCAATGCAACACAACCTTGAGAGGTTACTTTTAATTCACGAATATCTTCCGGTAAACAGACTTGAGCGACTTTAGCTAAGGTCTCAAACTGATTAGCCTCTTCCTGATAGCGTTGATAGTGAATCGAGTCTGAGATTGCCCAATAAATACAGGTGTGAGAACCACAAGGGGAATGGTTATCGTTGGTCTGTGAATGTATAGAAACGGCTAAAGCAGCGATCGCTCCTGGCAGGGCATGGGTAATAATGGGTTCATCGGTGAGAGAACGACTTGGTGGATAAGGGAGGACACTGATTGGAGTAGCCGATAAGGATAAATCAATTAACTCGGAAAGGCGATCGAGGTCACTGAGCATTTGCCTCGCGCTTTTGTAACGACGAGCCGGTAATTTTTCTAGCGCTTTGAGAATGATTTTTTGCAGAGGTAGAGGCACAGTGTCTGGAACGATGACCCGTTGATTGAGATGATAGTTCATCAATTGCTGGGGTTGTCCAGAAAAGGGCCGAGCTCCCACCACTAACTCATAAAGAATCACCCCTAGGGCATAAATATCTGACTGAAGAGAATATTGTCCATAAAAGCGCTCTGGAGCCATATAAGCTGGCGATCCCGTATTATCTGAACCTGTTTTACTGTCCTGAATTAACCGAGCAATACCAAAATCCGATATGCGAGCGATCCAACCCCTTGATTTGAGCGTTAATAAAATATTTTCCGGTTTCAAATCCCGGTGGATAATCCCTTTACTATTCGCATGTTCCATCCCTTGCAATACATCTTTCATAAATTGGATCGACATCCCCAAAGGCAGTTTTCCCTGGCGATCCATCCAATTTCGTAACGTTCCTCCCTCACAATAATCCATGATCAAATAGCGCCCTTCTCGAGAATGTTCTAGGGCGCGACACGTGACAATATTCGGATGGGAAAGTTGTAATAAAAACCTCAATTCTCGCAAAAACTCATGCGTTGGAAAACGATGTTGATCTAAATCTTTTAGGGCAACTAATTTTCCCGTTTTTCGATGACACCCACAAAACACACGCCCAAACTGTCCTTGGCCAATCAATCCTAAAATGAGATATTTACTTCTGGGACGTTTGGACACAGTCATAGGCAGATCGTTCGTTTACATTGTGATTAAGTTATTCATAAGATCTACATGAGCTGTTCCCTGTTCGATCGGTTCTTCAATTTTTCTTAAGCGTTCCTCTAAGCCAACAATAAAATGGTTACATTCTGCACCCAAAGATTCACAAGAAGTTTGGACACAATGCAAGTCTTTCCCACTCAATTGACTAAAGAATGCACTAAACACCCCTGCGTCCAGGAAACAAACAGGAATACCGAGATTGGGGCTATGGGTTGCGAAGGGAGCATTCCAAGTTTTGACAACTAAAAAACCTTGAGCAATATAACTTTGATCGAGATCAATTTTCCCCCATCCGTGAGTTTTCCAACATTCTTTAAACGATTGCAGAAAGTCTAACATGCTCATATCTGCTAACGGTTTTTCGTAGTATTCTGACACTTCTTCAGCAAACCGAGCATAAAAGTTTTTGCCCCACCAGCGACCGCAGTTATACAAGACTAATTTTGAGGCTTGTCCCGTTTCTTTATCTAAACCAGAATAGATAGCTTTGATTAAGGGTTCGGGCATCGCTAAGAGGCGATCGCCCCGGCGATTTTCTAACAATCCTAATTCTAAATCACTTCGCACATAAACATCTGTCGCAAAGTAATTACTAGGAATACGGTTATTGGTGACTAAATCAGAAACAGAAATCATAGTTAATTCTCGCAATAGGCTCCTGAACGATAAACCAATCTGTTAATTAACCTTTTAGCTTTCACTCTTAAGTAATTGGGTTTGGGCTAAAATCAACGGTGATTTGATTAATTTAATTTGCTCTGGTTTTAAGCTTTTCATTAATTGTTGATTGAGCAATTTGTATAAGGCTTTATCTAAATCTTGGGTTTCATACATGGCCATGCTTTGCGAGAGCCAATCCACAAACCTATCTTGAACCAATTTATCATTATTAATCAACATGGACATGGCGCAATATCGTAACATGAGCATGGCATTTTTAATCGATCGCTCCATATCTTCAACGGATGTATTGGGAAAATACTGAGGGAGCTGATCGGCAACGGCTTGCATAATTTCTACTTCTTTTTCTCTAATTTGACTATAGGTTTCTAGCCGTTGGGGTAAGGACTCAACATACTCGGTTAAACCTTTGAGTTCTTCAGGTTTCAGATAGCGATTTTCTGCTTCTGCAAAAAGGGTTTCTAGATCGGTGTTCATAGTCACTAGATACGAATGGGTAAAGGTTTAAAATAAACTTGAAAAGTCTTCTAACGTCACATCATCTTCGTCTTGAGTGGATGTGGAATCTACATCTAGAGGAAGAGGCTCACTCGGAGCGATCGCGCCTTGACCCTCCCAATCAATACAAGTAAAGAACTGACTAACCGTCAAGGTTAAGGATAGATGTTTGCTCGACTCTTTTCCTTCTAAACTGGCTTGCTTACTCGCTTGTTTAAATTGCTGGATCGGTTCAGGATCGTGTTCCCAGTTAATCTGGCCAAAAAAGTCACGGACTGAGACTCGACTCCAGGTTTTGGGAATCTCTTGGCCCTTTGTGCCCTTGGGTTTCGATGGGGTTTGAGAACGGGTACGGGGACTCATGTTAACCGCTCCCCTGAACGCAACCGTTTTTCAATATCACGAGCGGTTGCTCCTTCATTGAGCCAGAATGAGGCTGCATCAATGCGATCTTTGCCACCCAGGAGAAATTTACAATAGGTTTCACCCATGGAATAGCATTGAATTTCAATGCAACTGAGTTGTTTTTTGACTAATTCGGTAAAAAAGCCAGCGAATAGGCCAGCATAGATATGACAGACCGGTTTACCGACATCGCCGAGGGTTCGCGCTACGGCAGAATCAAACAAGTTAATAAACATAAAGCCTTGTTTGCGATCGCCCATATCCACTTCCCAGCGCCCCCATCCTTGGGAAGTAAAGGGCCACCACCAGGTTTCTAACAGAAACATTAAATTGGCTTGCCGGATGCTGCGATCGAACTCTTTTTCAAACCATTTTTCAAAGAAAAAAGCATCCTTTTGCCCCCACTCCACACCGATGGTATACATGATGGCAGCCGAAGCATCTCCAACTTCTTCTTCGAGACCTTCAACTAACCCAATAATAAAATCTTCACTGGTGAGGACATTTTGGGCACCATTCCAGTCTACGACGGTTCCGCGCTCTGGATCGAATTGAAAAAAATCCTGGAAGCCGTAGTGGTTGTGTTTTTTGGGCTGTTTGCTATTGAGTAAATGTTGAGTTTTAGTTGCGTTTGCCATAAGCGTTCAGATCGGTGAGTGGGGTTGGCCCTCTGACTAGAGAAGCGTTGACCTGGATGGGTTCATCTCTCCGATTTTCATTGTATCGGCTGGTGACGAATCCACGGCAAAGTTGTAATGAAAGTCAAGCAAATTTTGCCCTTACAAGGGAAATTCTTCTGTAGAAGAGGCTTGAGAGAGGATTTGGCGGTTATATTCGAGGATGGGACGCAGGAGAGCTGCTTCCTCGGGAGTTAAGAGAGATTCGACAACTTTTTGCATGATCGAGTAGGTTACCTTACAGCTATTTTGAGCATCAAAGGCTCTCATAATGGTTTGAAACCATAAGAGGAGGCGATCGCGTAATCTGTCCCGATCGTCGATCAATAGGGCTAGGGCTGAGTGACGTAGGATACGAAGGGTATCTTGTTTCCATTTAGCGCTCAAGTCTTTATTACCGCGCTGGAGCAAGTGGGGGGCCCGAGCGCGAATTTGCGATTGAACTTGCTGGACAATCAGAGCTTCTGATGTACGAATCTTGTTATAGGTGGTTAAGCGCAAGGGAAATGATTGGATATAATCCTGGAAAAATTGCAATTCTTCATCTGTGGCATAGCGGCCATCACTTTCTCGATATAGGTTTTGAGTTTGGGTCAGCATAAGCTTTTGGATACTCTTCTAAGCATCTTTTGTTTGTGTTAAATAGGCTCCTATTTCAAATTTTGTATCTTCGAGTTGTTTGAGGGTGGAGCGGGTGACGAGTTTCCCTGCTTCGACTAACACTTCCCCAGTTACCGGATGGAGCATAGCTTGATCGGCTCGTCTGCCAATGAGAGCTTCAATATCTTGTAGCGATCTCACGTACATCCCTGGAGGTAATTCTACCACCACTCCATCCATCAGTACCCGTGACTGACAGGCCAGGCGAGAATTGGGTTTACAGGAGGTGATCACCTCTAAGGTGCGCTGTTCCCTGCGATTCATAGGAGTGAGGAAGTCCATCCCATCTTTAATGTACACATGGCAGGTGGCACACATGCCTCGGCCACCACATTCTTTGAGGACATCTAAATCTTTATCGATCAAAACCGATAACAGATTGCCGTTAGTTTCTACTTCAGTCTCTTGGGCGATCGGTTCAAGTCTGACAATTTTTACCATAATTTTTGCTTCTCTCAGGGTTCTTAGGGTAAGAGTAACTGTTTATATTCAGGTTTGAGGGATTTTTCCACTAAGGCAGGAAAATCCCGGATCACTTTGATGCACCGACTAATAAAGGCGGCCACCCAAGACTGAATCGAGGCTAACTGTTCTGGGGTTACTGTTTGGGTAAGGGCTGTAGAACGGGTAAACGTCAATTCAGCAGTGCGGCTGATTTCAAAGCTCTGTAACCATTCCACATCTGGACGGGTGGATTTCCAATAATTGGTAATCACCGCTTTACCTAAATACTGGGTGGTATAAAGACTCAGTTGGTTGAGGGCTTCAAGCAATTCTTTTAGGGTAACCTGGGACGTAGCTTCTGGAATAGGAGTGGTCTTAGGAACCGTAGGTTGAGACTTGAAAGGGACACGAATAGGGGAGGGACTGGGAGTCGGAGCATCTTGCCAGTAGGTTTGGTTGGAGAGGGTTAAACTGCCAGCCAGGAGTCGGAATGTGGCGATCGCCGTTGCCGTATCTGCAATCAATTCAGTTTTCAGTTCATGGAGCGCTTCAGCATAATTGCTATAGACCAAATCCAGGGTCGTCAGCACTAACAAAATCACGCCTTCAGGGAGCTTATAAATAAACACCTGATTTTGGGCAAATTGAAATTCAAAGGACTCAAAGCCTTCTGGGGTGGTTTCGACCACCTGTCGCAAACCTTGGGCTAGGGCTTCTTTTTGCTGGAAGTTGAGGGTACTATCCACGCCACAAAAATAGGGGCGCGATCGCCGATCGATTAGGGCGACTCCCGCAATTCCTGGTAAATTCAGAAAATCCTCAACTACCTCCCGTTCCATAAGTAGATGCTTATCTGTTGTCTCCTGATGATGGGGTCATTGGTCTTCAATCTATTTATTTTGGGGCACTTTCATGTCACAACGGTAGGGGGGAGAGGTTTTGAGTCAAGATGGTTCAAGTTGTAGACACCAAGGGTATAGGTTTGCTATGGGTCAATTATCAGTTCAGTCTCAATTTTACCCAATTTCATTTTCTCATGTTCCCAAGGGTCTGTCTTGTTTTCCGTCCACTGAACTCTCCAATATCCCATTTTAGGTTGATCACTCATGTCTGACCTTCCATTCACGTTGGATCAATTACGCATTCTCAAGGCGATCGCCATTGAAGGAAGCTTTAAACGAGCCGCTGACAGTCTCTATGTCTCTCAACCGGCTGTGAGTCTCCAAGTCCAGAACTTAGAGAAACAATTAGATGTTCCCCTATTCGATCGAGGTGGAAGACGGGCCCAACTCACAGAAGCGGGTCATCTCCTCCTTCAGTATGGTGAAAAGATTCTTTCGCTCTGTCAAGAAACCTGTCGGGCGATCGAAGATTTGCAAAATCTGCAAGGGGGGACTCTGATTGTTGGAGCCTCTCAAACCACAGGAACCTATCTGTTACCTCGGATGATTGGCGCATTTCGGCAAAAATACCCAGATGTGGCCGTGCAACTGCATGTTCATTCGACCCGCCGAACCTGTTGGAGTGTTTCTAATGGCCAAATTGATTTGGCTATTATTGGCGGTGAAGTGCCCAGCGAACTCCAAGAAACCTTAGAAATCTCTTCCTATGCTGAAGACGAATTGGCCCTGATTTTAGCCCCTTCCCATCCCCTGGCAGCCCAAAGGACGATTCACAAAGAAGACCTGTATGAACTCCAGTTTATTGCTCTAGATTCCCAATCGACAATTCGTAAGGTAATTGACCAGGTTTTAACGCGCTGTGGGATTGAAACGAACCGCCTAAAGGTGGAAATGGAACTCAATTCAATTGAAGCGATTAAAAATGCGGTACAAGCTAATTTAGGCGCAGCTTTTGTTTCCATCTCAGCGATTGAAAAAGAATTGCAAATTAATTTGCTTCATCGTGCTTATGTTGAAGGGGTTTCTATCCAGCGTACTCTGTCCGTGATTGTCAATCCCAATCGTTATCGCTCTAAGGCGGCAGAAGCGTTTCGGACTCAAATCCTACCGGCTTTCACAACCCAAGGTAAAGTAGGGTTAACTCCCCCCACGGATATCGGGATCGATCTCAATGCTGCTGCTCAAGGGTCGGATCGAGAATCGTCTGTATCCTTGGATTAACTGGGGTCTATGATTGGAGTGATCGAGGTTTGCCGTCTGGCCTATGGATATTCATTGCACGCGCCCAAAATGTCAACGTCCTATCAACTCGGTTCCTGAACTCGATAGTCCGGAACACTTGAAAACGACTTCCCAGAAATTTTGTACTTGCTGTGGAATGCCTTTAATTTTGGCTGGCCGGTATTTACCCCAACGGTTATTGGGTCAAGGGGGGTTTGGTGCGGCTTATTTGGCGGTGGATCGCTATACGCCGACTCTGCGCTCTTGCGTGGTTAAACAGTTTCAACCAGCAGGTCAGTTGTCCGAGCAACAATTGGCGATCGCCCAACAACATTTTGAGCAGGAGGCTTTAGTGCTGGAGGAATTGGGCAATGAACATCCTCAAATTCCTCGGCTTTATGCATTTTTCCCGCTCTTGGTTCCGTCATCAACTCAAGGGGAAGAGAGCCAATTTTTTTATCTCGTTCAAGAATGGATTGATGGTCAAAATTTAGAGGAAGAGTTGGAGTATACTGGGCCGTTTTCAGAACAGGATATTCTGACTCTGTTGCGCCAAATTTTGCCCGTATTACAATTTATTCACGACCGCCATACTATTCACCGAGATATTAAACCGTCTAATATTATGCGGGATAAAAAGGGGCGATTGGTATTGCTCGATTTTGGTGCAGTGAAGCAAATTAGTCAAGGGTCAGGAGGTCGATCTACAGAAATCTATTCCCAAGGGTTTGCGCCTCCGGAACAAATGGCGGGAGGTCAGGTTTATCCGTCTACGGATTTGTATGCTCTGGCGGTGACTTGCTTAATTTTATTAACCCAAAAGGAGTCTCAGGATTTATATGATTCTTATAATAATCGTTGGAACTGGCGATCGGAAATTGAGTTATCAGAACCTTTAGCCTCCGCTTTAGATAAAATGCTGGCCCTATCTCCTTATCAACGGTTTGGTAGTGCCAATGAGGTCTTAGCTTTCTTGCGTTCCCAGTCTATTCAATCAATGAGTCCCTCGACTACCCTCCAGTCTCCGGCCGCTTCTGGTAAACTGGCTTCTGCTGCGACTCCAGCTCAACCATTGGTGAAGACTCTCGTTTTTTGTACTCCAGAATTGTTGAGTATTTCGGTATTTACAGGGTTTGAATCGGTGGTTTTAGCATTAGGTTTAACCAATCTACTGGGAGTCAATGGGATCAGTATGGGGATTTGGGGGGCGGCGATGGGGGGCTTGGTTTATGCTCAATTTCGCCGGTGGATTGAACGGATGGATTTAGTGATTCTGGCGGTGATTTCTTGGGGGATTTTATTATTTGTTCCCCCAGTGCGAGGAACTCATGCCTTAGATGTGATTTTAATTATTCCGGTTTGTGTGGGGGCGGGTTTAGGGTTGATTATGTCTGTTTTTCGATTGATTTCTCAGAAGTTAGTACGATAGAGCATAGAGAGATAATTGGCTCTAAGTCCCTTGTTTAGCGCAACATCATATAGGAATTTAGTATAAGGAGGTTGTCTACAGTAGTGACTCAAGAACATTGCGATCCGAATGGAATTAGTGTCCCGAATGGTTGTTTTTTTGGTTTACCCTATTCGGTTGAGGAGGCGAAACTGGTGTTTTTGCCGGTTCCTTGGGATGTGACGACTTCCTATGGAGAAGGAGCTGCTCAGGGACCACAAGCGATTTTAGAGGCTTCAGTACAGTTGGATTGGTATGATTTTGATGTGCCTAATGCTTGGAAAGTTCCGTTGGCGACTCTAGGGATTGATGGAGAAATTTTAGCCGAAAATAGTCGGATGAGGGCGATCGCCAAGCAAATTATTGCCCATCTGGAAAAAGGTGGAGCAGTGGACGATCCGGCGATCGCTTCATCTTTAGCAAAGGTCAATCAAGCTTGTGCGGATGTTAATGCATGGGTTTATACTCAAAGTAAGAATTATCTGGAGCAAGGGAAGTTCGTCGCCATTGTCGGAGGCGATCATAGTGTCCCCCTGGGATTAATGCAATCTCTGGGTCAGCAATACGAAAATTATGGCATTTTGCAGATTGATGCTCATGCCGATCTGCGTACAGCCTATGAGGGATTTACTTATTCCCATGCGTCAATTATGGATAATGCCCTCAAAATTCCCCAGATAAGTCGCTTGGTTCAGGTGGGAATTCGGGATGTTTGTGAGGCAGAAATAGACAGGGTAAAGGGCGATCGACGCATCGTTATGTTTGATGATTGGCAACTTAAACACAACACCTATGAAGGGATAAATTGGGCGACCCAATGTCAGGAAATTATCTCTCATTTACCCGATCGGGTTTATATTAGCTTTGATATTGACGGCTTGAAACCCTCCTATTGTCCCCATACCGGTACGCCTGTACCTGGAGGATTAGAGTTTAATGAGAGCCTATATTTGATGCGATCGCTCGTTCAAGCCGGTAAAACAATCATTGGGTTTGATATCTGCGAAGTTGCTCCAGGTGAACCAGCGGACCAGTGGGATGGTAATGTGGGAGCCAGAATCCTCTATAAATTAGCCTGTTTGACTGAATTAATGAAGAATTAAATAATTCTGGTTAAAAGCGTTTCTTTACAAGGGTGATATCAATTCAGAGAGAATTTATGAAAAAATAGAGATTTGATCGCCCCAAATGTCTAAGAATTGATGCATTTTTTGGCGCATCCAAGTTAAGGGGTTATTGGCTTGTTGGCCTAGAGCTTTGTTATAACTTTGATAAGCTTGATTGTATTGTTGCAAATGGTGTAGACACACGCCCCGAAACAGGTGTAGGGTTGAATCCTGAGGATTGAGGTTGAGAGCTTCTTCAAAACTCCACAGGGCTTTTTGATAGTGGTGGAGATGGGTGCAAGCGCACCCTCGCTGAATCCAAAGGTCGATGTTTTGTGGATCGAAAATGAGGGCACGGTCAAAATGGGCGATCGCCTCTACATAGTTCCCTTCTTCCACACAGCGCTCGGCTTTTTGGGTATAGTTTTGGCTCATTAACATTCTGGTCATTACTGTATTACCTCGTTTTTTATACCGATTTTCACATATATATTAAGATCCACTATTGAGCGCGACAATTTCATAGACTATATACGCTCGTGCCTATCACTATCTTACGAGAGAAGAAAAATGGGGATAAGGGTATCACCCCCCAAACGGATAGGATAAGTATAGAAATATTATTTATGAGAAAAAACGTAAATTTATTGGTACTTCTTGAGAAATTCAAGAACGATTGGGGCAGGAACCAGGGTATTCGCGCATAAAATCCCGGAAGCGGCAACAGCCGGAACCCCAATACCCGGTAAAGTGCTATCACCAACCCGATATAATCCCAGAATTGGGGTATGGCAACTGGGCCAGGTTCCTTGACCCGGGGCGATCGCCGGCCCGTAGGTTCCCCGATCGCGACGTAGATAATGGGAGTGGGTGAGAGGAGTGCCCACTAGCTCTAAGACAATGCGCTCTCGAATATCCGGAATCACTCGCTCTACAGCCCGATAAAGAGGTTGAGATTTGAGGGATTTGCGATCCTGATACTCGCCATCTCGACTCCATCCGGCAAAGGATTCTAAGGTATAGGCATGAAGACAATGATAACCTTCAGGAGCCAGACTTTTATCCCATACGGAGGGAATAGAAATCATACAAGTATTACCAGGGCTGGTAATATCCACATCGTCAGAATGGACGACTACATGATGGCCCGTTAACCCCTCTAAGCCATCGGCACGAATCCCTAAATGCAGGTGCATAAAGCTTTCTACCGCAGGGGTAGATAACTGTTCTTGGCGGTAGGTCTTGGGTAGATCTTCAGGGTCTAAGAGGTGAGTGTAAGTATCCCAAAGGGTAGCATTAGAAATCACAATGGGAGCCGTTACCCTTTGGTTGCGTCGTAACTGTACCCCTGCCACTCGTCCTTTCTCGATCAAAATTTTCTCGACATGGGCCCCGAGTTTCAATTGGCCACCCCACCGAGTTAATCCCCTCACCAGAGCGTCGATAATGGCTTCACTACCGCCTAAGGGATAGTCTACAACGGAGCGATCGCGCTCCCCTAACATAAAGGCGACTTCTGGGGCTACCGTTCCGTCAGCTTTGAGACCAGAGAGTAAAAAGCATTCGAGATCGATCAACCGTCTCACCCAAGGGTCTTGAACTGTGGAATTTAAGATCTGGCCAACTGAACCGTTAATGATACCTAAATGGGGCAGTAGTTTCCACAAAGCGGGTAAATAGCGCGTGGCCAAAATGGGGAGCAGTTGCCAGTCCGAGCGCAGAGCAATGGTGGGAATCTGGCTCAGAGCTTCGTAGAGTTCCAGTAGCGGTTGTTGAAAGGCGATCAGTTCCTTGGCTCCTTGGGAGGTAATTTGGGCTAAGGCTTCTTGGTAGAGATCGCTCTGGCAATAAATCGGTAAGGTAGCATCCGGAAAATGGTAATGTCCCAAGGGGTCATAGGCGATCGCCTCCACCCGTTCCCCCAAAATCTTCAAGACTTGGCCCAGGGGATTGAGGGAATGGCGATCTCCCAATCCACAATAAAAAGACGGCCCCGTATCAAACCGAAACCCTTGACGGACAAAGCCATGGGCGGCTCCTCCAGGAATCCCATGGCTCTCACAAATAATGACCCGTTTGCCATAGTAAGAGAGCAACGCCCCCGCCACTAATCCCCCAATTCCACTACCAATGACCACCACATCCGCGTCTGACATTATTCCATCCTTAGAGTTCAGTTGTTCCAGAAAAGGGTAACCCCGGGTTTCTCCTATTGCCTATCTATTGCCTCTATCCTTGCATACTTCACATTTACACTATGCAAATTCTCGGAAAATATCAGAAAAAAGTTGCCCTAGATACATAAGTAAACTATAATAGGAAAGATAAGTTTTAATAGCTCTTTAAGTTCAGTTAGCTATTGCCTAAACTCCCTTAAAGAACTGTTAACAAAATACGGTTACTCCCCTAAAACTGGGGTTCTAATCAAAACAGAAAGGCTCAATCAACACCTGAGCAATTCAAACTTCACTCCTATTTTAGAGTTTCAAGAGGCAACAGCGATGAATTTGCGTTATCGCGGCATACAATATCAGCGTACTCTACCTTCTGTAAAGGCTCCTGAAGAAGTCAATCTACCTGAGGAAGTCATTCCCCCATCTCCTTTATCTTCTTCCCTGGATTTACAAACCCTACAGCTCTACAAGACCCTCATCGTCTTGATTGTAGCTTTGATGGCAGGGGTGGCATCATTAGTGACTTAAACTAGCGAGTGGTTACTCTGAATCCCCATTAGACCTCCTGTTCATGTAAACCATTTTTCAATTTACCAGGGATCTAATGGAGTGGAAGAGCCTAGAACAGACGGCGATCGAAATCCTAAAGGGTATGCAGGGCCCCTTTTCGGCCAACTTCAGACATTTTCATAAAAATATCTTGCGAACTTTGAGGTTCAGCATTTTCGGGGGGTTGGCGTTGGAGATAGGTTCCATCAGACTGAAGCTCCCAAGCATGGCGGTTATCGGCAAGCATAACCCCCAAAATCTCTTGCACATCTTTTTGGATCTCTGGATCATCAATGGGGGTAACCGCCTCCACCCGTCGATCGAGATTACGAGGCATCCAATCCGCACTACCAATATAGGACTCTTCAGCACCCTGGTTGTGGAAGTAAAAGATTCGAGCATGTTCTAAAAAGCGACCCACAATACTAATCACGCGGATGGTCTCGCTCACCCCTGGAATTCCCGGTCGTAAACAACACATTCCCCGGACAATCAGATCGATTTGTACACCCGCCTGAGATGCTTCATAGAGGGCAACAATCATTTTAGGATCGACTAAAGAGTTCATTTTCGCCACAATCCGAGCATGATGGCCATTACGAGCATGTTCAATTTCCCGTTCAATCAACTCCATCATCCGCGATCGCAAACTCACCGGAGCCACCAACAACTTACGATAAGATCGTTGTCGAGAATATCCGGTCAAGAAATTAAACAAATCTGTCAAATCTGCTCCTAACTCATCATGGCAAGACAAAATGCCCAAATCTGTATAGAGTTTTGCTGTTTTGGGATTGTAATTACCCGTGCCAACATGCACATACCGCCGCATCTGATCCGAATCCCGACGCACCACCATCACCACCTTCGTATGGGTTTTCAATCCCACCAACCCATACACCACATGCACCCCAGCACTCTCGAGGGTTCTGGCCCATTGAATATTATTCTCCTCATCAAATCGAGCCTTTAATTCCACTAAAGCCACCACTTGCTTCCCATTTTCCGCCGCTGCAATCAAAGCCTTCACAATTGGAGAATCTCCAGAGGTTCGATACAACGTCATTTTGATCGCCAGCACTTTCGGATCGTAGGCCGCTTCTGTAATAAACCGTTGTACCGTAGAAGCAAAAGAATCATAGGGATGATGGAAAAACAAATCACGCTCGCGAATCAGCTCAAAAATACTAATCCCTTCCTCTTGATCCTCAGAAAAAGGATCGGTTTGTAGGGATCTGAGTCCCTGAAAATAATGGGGGACGATAGGAGACCATTCTGGATCTTTAAGATGAGGTAAAGGAAGCCCCATGAAACTCATTAAATCCCCTAGACCGACTAAGCCCTCAACTTCATAAACATCCTCTTCTTTTAAACTCATTTCCTGGATTAACATCTCGCGAATTTTAGGTGGCGTATTGACCATAATTTCCATTCGCACGATTAATCCACCAATGCGACGTTTACGCAATTCCTGTTCCATCGCCAGCAGTAAATCATCGGCTTCATCTTCTTGCACTGATAGATCCGCATTGCGAGTAATCCGGAAAGGATAATATTCTTGGATATTCATCCCCGGAAATAAAGGGTCTAGATTATGGGCAATAATTTGTTCTAATGGAACACCCATCCAACGAATTTTAGCGGGATATTCTGAAGAATAATATAACTCAGGAGGTAAGGCTAAAAAACGAGCCAGTGCCCTCGGAACTTTGACCCGAGCAAAATGATCTTCATCGGTTTCTGGGTCATTGACTAAAACGGCCAAATTGAGGCTGCGGTTAGAAATATAAGGAAAAGGATGGCTGGGGTCAACAGCTAGAGGGGTTAAAACGGGAAAAATTTGCTTTTCAAAATATTTTTGGTAATAGAGGCGTTGCTCTGGAGTGAGGTCAATATAATCAACCAAATAAATCCCTTCTTCAATCAACTTGGGTTTAAGAACTTGGTGAAAATGTTGATGTTGTTTTTCAACGGTTGGATGTAATTGTTGACTAATCTCTAGGAGTTGTTGTTCTGGAGTGCGTCCATCGGGAGTTAATTTATGGACTTCCGCTTCCACTTGTTTTTTTAATCCAGCAATTCTCACCATGAAAAACTCATCGAGATTACTGCTGAAAATTCCGAGGAATTTTAATTGTTCTAATAAAGGAGTTCGCGGATCGAGTGCTTCATGTAAAACTCGTTTGTTAAACTCCAGCCAACTGAGTTCTCGATTCAAGTAGTATTGGGAATCTTTGAGATTTAAAGGTGGGGTTGTTTTCTTAGATTTAGCCATTATCAATAAGTGAATTAACAGAGCAAAGTTAACCCCGTATCCCACGATATGAAAATTGTTTTTTTCGGTGAGGTGGGGGATTGGCTTGTATTTTACCTTATTCAGAGAGAAGTACAAAAACTAGAGTTTAAGGGAGTAAGTGAGAAGATAATCTGCTAAATCTGAGCCGATCCCAGATAATGGCTTGCTCGGCTTGGCTGAAGGAGAAACAGATACCGATCCATAGGATTAACCGGCGATCGCCGAAATCCCGAAAACATGGCCTTTCCAAGCGGCAATATCTAAATAGAGTCCTTGGCTGGATAACTCCTCCCCTTGTCGTTCATAATAGGCGGTGCTGATTAAATCTTGAAGAGCATAGGAAACCGGTTGCCAATCCCAGGGAATATGGACATAGCATTGTCCGGGATAGGGTGCATAATTCACTACAACCAACACCTGTTCATGGCGATCGTTGTGCCAACCAAAGGCAATAAAATTAGCCCAAGTGCCGTTATATTCCCATGCAGGAGAGCAGTCCAAGAGCTGCCAGTTCCCTTCCCGCAGTACAGGATGAGACAAGGATTGTAGCAGTTGCTCATAGAAGTGTTCTAAAGCAGGATTGGAGACTTGTTTAGCACTGCGACACAGATGGATAGAAACTTTTTGTGTCCATCCTTGCAACTGCCCATGGTGGAAAAATCGGAGTCCAGGACACAGATAGGTCAACAGAGCCGCTGCTTGATGACTGCCCAAGGGAAATATGCCCGCAGCGCGGGGTTCATCATGGTTTTCCAGGAAGCGTACAGAGCGCTCTTGATAGTCTAAGGAGGCACTAAAATGTTCGCGGACGGGATGGGCTTGTTGGCTATGGAGGCGATCGTAGAGGCGCTTGTCGTAGGTATAATCAAAGCCTTGTTGTTGCAGCGTCCATTCTAAACCCCAATAGACTTCCGCCATGAAGGTAAAGGTGGGGTGTTGTTGTTTTACGGTCTGGATGGCTGAGGGCCAAAAGGAGTGGGCAATAATGCCCCAAGTACGATGAAAAATGTCTGGCAGGATTAACATGGCCATGTCACAGCGTACTCCATCACAGACTTGGGCAATGGAGAGTAATTCATCGGTCATAGCTGTTAAGACTGCAGGGTGACCATAGTTGAGTTGTAAGGTATCCGGCCAACCGGTAAAGTAGGGGTCTCGACCATGGGCGAAGATGCCTTGGTGAGGAATTTCCGTGTAGTTTTGGGGTTCTCGTTGGCGATCTTCTGGGCTTCCTTGGATATAGAAATCCGGATGCTCTTGTATCCAGGAGTGATCGGGGGCAGTGTGGTTGGGGACAAAATCGAGCATCAGTTTGAGACCCCGTTGATGGAGGCGATCGCCAAATTCTTTCAGAGCAGATGGATCGCCAAAGCTGGGATGCAGTTGATAGGCTTTGATCGCAAAACAAGAGCCACAAATATCGCTCTCGGTTAGATCGGGCAGGAGTTCTTTATATTCCCTCACCCAGTCGGGGTTGGTGCGCGAGACTTCTCGTCCTAGGGTTCCCGTTTCCCAGATTCCTAAGGCATAAATCCAATCAAACCCTAGCTTCGCCCATCGATCGAGTTCGCGATCGGGAATATCGTTGAGGGTGGCTGGATGGTTTAATTCTTGGGAGAGATTATGGAGCCGCAGACAGATATTGAGTTGGTAAAGGGTTGGATTCACAGTAAAAGATATTAAAGGGTGTTGAATCAGACAAGCGTATAGTGAAGCAAGACTTAAGTTTCTGGATTTATTGTATCGTGGTGTACTGCACAAAGGCGCGCGATCGATATGAGACGTATGGATCTTGAGGCTAATCCCGATCGATGGGGAGTAAGTTTGAACAAAGAAAGGTGCAACTTGCACTTGAGTGGCGCAATCGGTACGATTGATGTCGGCGATCTCTAGCATCAGTGATGCCCAGAGATACACTCTAGTGCATGATTCAATGGCATTGATAAAACTTTCCCCATGAATGACCCTCTTTCAGTTTCCCAATCTATGCTTAAACCTCGTCATCAGAGGAAAAAATTGTTTTTGAAATTGGCTCTCCTGTTAACAATGCTCTCATTTGCCTACAAAGGAATTAGGAGTTATTTTCAAGAACCTGACGCGATTTTAGTCTTGGGAGGTTCGGTAGTCCGGGAACAGTTTGCGGCTGATTTTGCTCGCCAGCATAGTCATTTGGATATCTGGATTTCTGGGGGAAGTAATCCAGAATATGCACAATGGCTATTTGCGGAAGCGGGGATTAGTTTGCGGCGACTCCATTTAGATTATGAAGCGGTGGATACGGTGACGAATTTCACGACTTTAGTCGATGAGTTTAAGGCTAGGGGAATTGATAGTGTTTATTTAATTACTTCAGACGATCATATGCGCCGCGCTCAAGTCATTGGCCAAATTGTGTTTGGCAGTCGGGGGATTGAATATAAACCTTTATCTGTACCTTCTGGACGAGCACCAGAACCGATGGAAAAAGTTTTTCGGGATGGGGCAAGGGCCATTTTATGGGTAATGACGGGAAAAACTGGATCGAGTTGGAGAGACTGGTTTTGAAGAATTCAAGAGAAAAACGCTAGTGGGTAGGGAATAAAGAGTAATGCAGTAATTCTAGGTTCTGATGATGATTGCCATTCGTGCCTATTGCCTATTACTTTGTGCCGGTCTTCTACAACAAGTCTATGACCTAAATTGGGTGAAAATTCACCAGGTTTGATACGGTTTGCCCTCCTGTGTCAAAGGGTTCCAACCTTTAGGATAAGAGCAGTAGAAATCACTTACCCAAGGTCAACAGGAGGGTAACTATGATCGCGATGATGCATGTCCAACCGATGGAACAAAAAACACTCTATCAACCGGCGATCGCCTGGCAAATCACATCCGAAGGTCTGATGCTGCACGTTGAAGCACCGGGAATTCAAGCCAAAGATCTCGATATTGAAGCAACAGAAAAAACCCTAACCGTGCAATGGACTCGTCATCTTCGTTCTGACTCGGTTGCTCTCTATTCTGAAGTGAAGTATGGGCAATTTCGGCGCTCTGTAGCTCTACCGTTTGCCATTGAGCGCGATCGCATCGAGAGCCAATTAAAGCACGGCATCCTGACTCTGAACCTGCCCAAAAAGCAAAAACCCCAACCGGTCAAAATCACCTTGGGTAAATCGACTCTCTCTCAACCCGAACCCACCCCCTTAGAAACACCCGTCAGTTTAGACGAAGACCCTTGGGCAGCTTAAGTGCAACTGCTCCCCAGGTTCGGTAAACCGCCCTTCATCGCAAGGGCAAACCCCCCTCAGTATAGGGCAAGAGGTCTTTATACTGAGAACGGCCCATCCTCAAAGCAAAAGATTTATAGAGCGCTCTCAGGCCCAGGCCGGAATCCTTAGTAGTTAGTAAAGTTGGAGTGCAAAAACTCTTATGGCTAAAGTAGTTGGAATTGACTTAGGAACAACAAACTCTTGTGTGGCAGTAATGGAAGGGGGAAAACCCACTGTTATTGCTAACGCAGAAGGTGGACGCACCACTCCTTCTGTCGTTGCTTATGCTAAAAATGGCGATCGCCTCGTCGGACAAATTGCCAAACGGCAAGCCGTAATGAACGCCCAAAATACCTTCTATTCCGTCAAGCGATTCATCGGCCGGCGCTACGACGAAGTCGGAACCGAATCCACCGAAGTTTCCTACGAAGTCATCAAAGAAGGCAACAACGTCAAACTCAACTGTCCTGCTGCCGACAAAAAATTTGCCCCCGAAGAAATCTCCGCCCAAGTCCTGCGTAAACTCGTCGATGATGCCAGCAAATACCTCGGCGAAACCGTCACCCAAGCCGTCATTACCGTTCCCGCTTACTTCAACGACTCCCAACGGCAAGCCACCAAAGACGCAGGTAAAATTGCTGGAGTTGAAGTCCTGCGGATTATCAACGAACCCACAGCCGCATCCCTAGCTTATGGATTAGACAAAAAGAGCAATGAAACCATTCTCGTCTTTGACTTAGGGGGGGGAACCTTCGACGTATCGATCCTAGAAGTAGGCGACGGTGTATTTGAAGTCTTATCCACCTCTGGAGATACTCACCTGGGTGGGGATGACTTCGATAAGAAAATTGTTGATTATCTGGCTGCAGAATTCCAGAAAACCGAGGGGATTGACCTGCGTAAGGATAAACAAGCCCTGCAACGGTTAACCGAAGCGGCTGAGAAAGCTAAAATTGAACTCTCCAGCGTTACTCAAGCAGAAATTAACCTACCCTTTATTACCGCTACCCAAGAGGGCCCCAAACATTTAGACTTGACTCTAACACGGGGTAAATTTGAAGATTTATGTGGAGACCTGATTAAGCGCTGCGCCATCCCTGTAGAAACAGCCCTCAAGGATGCCAAACTGGATAAATCTGCCATTGATGAAGTGGTACTGGTTGGAGGTTCCACTCGGATGCCTGCGGTTGGAGAAGTGGTGAAGAAAACCCTTGGTAAGGAACCCAACCAAACCGTAAACCCCGATGAAGTGGTGGCTGTTGGCGCTGCCATTCAAGCTGGGGTATTGGCTGGGGAAGTTAAAGATATTCTGCTGCTGGACGTAACTCCCCTGTCCCTTGGAGTGGAAACCCTCGGTGGTGTAATGACCAAGATTATTCCCCGTAACACGACTATTCCTACCAAGAAATCGGAAACCTTCTCTACCGCAGTTGATGGTCAAACCAATGTAGAAATTCATGTTCTGCAAGGGGAGCGGGAAATGTCAACTGACAACAAGAGCTTGGGAACCTTCCGCTTGGATGGTATTCCGGCGGCTCCCCGTGGTGTTCCCCAAATTGAGGTGACATTTGATATTGATGCCAATGGTATCTTGAATGTGACAGCTAAGGATAAGGGAACGGGTAAGGCTCAGTCGATTAGTATTACCGGAGCTTCGACACTCGATGAGCGGGAAGTCGATCGGATGGTGAAAGAAGCAGAAGCGAATGCCGATGCGGATAAGGAGCGGCGCGAGAAAATCGATCGCAAGAACCAAGGGGATCAACTCTGCTATCAAGCTGAGAAGCAGATGGAGGAACTCGGTGATAAGGTTCCCGCAGAAGATAAAACCAAGGTCGAAGGTTTGGTTAAAGACTTGCGTGAGGCGATCGCCAAGGAGGAGGATGAGAGCATCCAATCTCTGACCACTGAACTGCAACAAACCCTCTATGCTATTGGTAGCAGTGTCTATCAACAGGCTGGCGGTGATGAAGCTGGCGCACCAGGTGCTGATGCTCCCCCTCCTGGAGGTGATGCCGGTTCCAATGGTCCTGATGATGATGTAATTGATGCTGAGTTCTCGGAAACGAAGTAATTTTTCTATGATTTCTGAGTCAAAGCGTGTAATCGCTTAAAATCAGGTATAGGGGGCGCTGCCCCCTATTTGGGTTAAACACAGTCTAAAGGCAAGTAATTTTCCAGTTAACAAGGGGTTCTCAGCTCCTTGCTTCTCAAGGAGCAATTAATGTAAGCATCTGAGTAAAAGGATATAGGTCTACCATGGAAAAAATGGAAAATTTCTCATTACTTGCAGGACGAGCATTTCTGGTTGCTATTTTTCTCAGATCTGGGATTCAGAAAATTCTTGGCTTTAGTGGCACTGCATCAGTGATAGCGTCCAAAGGAATTCCTGTCCCAGAATTCTTCTTAATTTTTGCCATTCTATTTGAGTTGATTGGTACAATATCGATTCTCGTGGGTTATAAGTCTCGGTGGGGAGCGCTGCTTTTGATGATCTTCCTAATCCCCACTACCTTAATATTTCATCTTGACTTTTCGGATCAAAGTCAGGTCATCGCATTTATGAAAAACTTATCGATTTTGGGAGGACTCCTCATTATTTTCTCACAAGGTTCGGGTCCTTTGAGTTGGGATTCCAGAGAAAGTAAATGAGGGAGGATCTAAAGAGCGATTGTCTCCTAACTTATTTTCGTATTAATTATAGTTGATTTGATTAACAGTGAGACAGGATTGTAGGGGCGAAAAATTTTTCGCCCCTACAGATACCGCATCTCTCAGTACAGGACAAAAGTGGCAAAGGGAGACAGGAAGAGGGTTTGAGGGAAATC
>NZ_CEZBFX010000027.1:0-3294 GCF_982964205.1 Roseofilum sp.
AGCCTCCCATTCATCTTTATCTCATGCGGATGGCGAGACTCGAACTCGCAAGGCAAAGCCACACGCCCCTCAAACGTGCGCGTATACCAATTCCGCCACATCCGCTGACAACTGGTGAGCATCGCTCACCGATTCTTATCGTAGCATAAGTCAACGGCGATCGCACCCATCAGAAAAAAAGATCTTCCAGAAAGGCCCCCAAACCCCCTATTCTAACGGAATATATCATGCTCAAAAACTGGAAGATGACTTTTTCAAAAATCCTGATTGCCAACCGAGGAGAGATTGCCCTTCGCATCCTCCGCACCTGTGAAGAACTGGGCATTGCCACCGTTGCTGTTCACTCCACCATAGACCATCAGGCTCTCCATGTACAGTTAGCTGATGAAGCCGTCTGTATTGGAGAGGCCAATAGCAACAAAAGCTATCTCAACATTCCCAACATCATCGCTGCTGCCCTAACCCGCAACGCCACCGCCATTCATCCGGGTTATGGTTTCCTAGCCGAAAATGCCAAATTTGCTGAAATTTGCGCCGATCACCAAATTACCTTTATCGGCCCCACTCCAGAAGCCATGCGAGCCATGGGGGATAAATCCACCGCTAAAGCCACCATGCAAAAGGCTAAAGTCCCCACTGTACCCGGTAGTGATGGACTCTTGAGCAATGAACATGAAGCCATTCGTGTCGCTCGTGATATTGGCTATCCAGTCATGCTCAAAGCCACGGCTGGGGGAGGCGGGCGGGGAATGCGCCTGGTTCGGGATGAGAGCCAACTGATTAAACTGTTCCGAGCCGCTCAAGGAGAAGCCGAAGCCGCCTTTGGTAATGCTGGGGTTTACCTAGAAAAATTTATTGAAAATCCCCGCCATATTGAATTTCAGATTTTAGCTGACTCCTATGGTAATGTCATTCACCTAGGGGAGCGGGAATGCTCGATTCAAAGACGACATCAAAAACTGTTAGAAGAATCTCCCAGCCCTGCTCTAACACCGAAACTACGACAAAGAATGGGAGAAGCTGCTATTAAAGCAGCACGTTCGATTAACTACACGGGAGCTGGAACCATTGAGTTTCTACTCGATAAATCCGGCAATTTCTACTTCATGGAAATGAACACCCGGATTCAAGTCGAACATCCGGTTACGGAAATGGTGACCGGACTAGATTTAATTGCTGAACAAATCCGCATTGCCCAAGGAGAAAAACTATCTTTAAGCCAAAAACAAGTTCAATTCAGAGGTCATGCGATCGAATGTCGGGTGAATGCCGAAGATCCCGATCATAATTTCCGTCCTAATCCCGGCCGCATCAGTGGATATCTCGTTCCTGGAGGTCCTGGTGTGCGGTTTGATTCCCATGTCTATACCGATTACGAAATTCCCCCCTATTATGATTCCCTTATTGGTAAATTAATTGTTTGGGGTGCAGACCGAGATAGTGCGATCCGTCGCATGAGACGAGCTTTGCAAGAATGTGCAATTACGGGTGTACCAACCACGATTGGATTTCACCAGAAAATTCTGGAAACTTCAGCGTTCTTAGAAGGAAATGTGTACACTAACTTTATTGAACAGTACTTTGGTTAAAAAATAGGGTAAATAGTGCATTAAAAAACAGGAGGTAATTACCGATACTTTTTCCTTCGTTGTAGCGCTTTAGCGCTACAACAAGTCGCACCTAATACCTTGTTTGAGATGAAATAGTCCACTACGATACTTTGCTCTTGCCTGACGTATGAAATTTCTGGGAATTGATTTAGGATGGCGCTCTGGAGCGACTGGGTTGTGTTGCTTAGAGTGGGGCGCTGGGCAATTGCATCTGCTAGACTTAACGACAGAGATCGACCTGGAGCGGATTCTGGCTTGGATCGATCGCCAGGTTCCCTCTGAAACTCCTGGATTAATTGCCGTAGATGCGCCAACTCTAATTCCTAATCTAACCGGAATGCGTCTGTGCGATCGCCTCACCCATCGCTATTTCGGCAAGTACGATGCGGGATGTTATCCTGCCAATCAACAGCGTCCATTTGCCGAGCGTACCACAGGATTTGGTGAATCTTTAACCACACGGGGGTTTAGCCATGCCCCGGAAATCATACCTCAAACACCCGGACGCTATCAAATAGAAGTCTATCCCCATCCAGCGATCGTGAATTTATTTGGACTAGAGCGGATTTTGAAGTACAAAAAAGGTAAGGTGGGCGATCGCCGGTTAGAATTATCTAAACTGCGAGAGTTTATCGGCGATCGACTTCCCCAGCGCCAACCCCCTCTGGCTGTTCTTAATTTACCTGATATCCCAGAAACAGGAAAAGCCCTTAAAATAGTTGAAGATCAACTCGATAGTCTCATCTGTGCCTATATTGGGGCTCATTGGTGGTATTGGGGAACCGAAAAAAACTGGGTACTTGGAGACCTCAGTTCTGGATATATCATTGTCCCGTTCTAAAAAACTTAATGTGGGACAGACTGTAATTAGAGTATTTTTTTTTCTTTGTATTTGCCGTCATTACTGAACGTGAAAACCATGGACTTACAGCAGTTTTCGCTCTTATGTAGTACATTTCTATCCCCCCAACCCCCCTTAGAAAGTTGGATTTAGGGGGATTTTTCTTGCTGTATACTCCTCTTCTTACTCTGCTTGTGAGTAGACGGCTTACTATTTTTTTTAAGTAATATAAACACCAATCAGCTTCTTCAATTTTTTCAGAAAAACAAGCTACACAATCAGAGGTTCATTAGCTAGACCATTCCTTTCATCATGCTAGAGATCCAATGTCTTGAGAATGGCATTATATTCTCTACTGCGCCAGCGTCTAATCGCCAATTTGTGCATTAACAGAAGAGTCTATTTTTTTACGTTCCACACTTGCCCCTTTCTGCTGCACAACATGGGTTAGCTCATGGGCAATTAATTCCTGACCTTGGGGACTTGATGGTTTATATTGTCCTTTATTGAAAAATACATCCTGTCCCGTGGTAAATGCTTTTGCTTGTATCGATTGACTTAAACCATGAGAGTGGGAATCCGTATGCACCTTCACACCACTAAAATCAGCGCCCATCGCTTCTCCCATTTTCGTCTGAAGCGTAGGATCTAAGGGTTGTCCCCCTCGTTTCGCTTGTTTGAGTTGTCCTTCAAACTCTGGGGTAGCTCTTCCTCCTGCTAACCCGTCCCGTTGTAGTCCTGGTTTGGGTTTCATATCTACCTCCTCCTCCTCGTTCCGTTGCACCGCTGAGTCAAGAGGCTTCATGTCTACCTCCTCCTCCTCGTTACGTTGCACAGCCGAGT